>CAYTZD010000001.1:0-26338 GCA_964442345.1 uncultured Hippea sp.
ATGCTATGGCTATAAGGCCGATAGGGTATAAGTGGAAACGCTTATGCCTCCCGTGATTGGAAAGGAGATAGAGATGCCTGTTTTTATCTTTTAGTTTAATCCTTAGCTTATACGAGATGTTGGAGGTTGTTATGCGTAGATTAGCCTTTTTAGTTTTGATATTCTTTCTTGTTTTGGGTTTTGACAGTTTTTCGTGCACGCTTTATTGGTTTAGCGGTGCTGGTATTAAAAAGCCTGCCAAAGAGATAGCAGGTATGTTTTCTAAAAGTCATCATTGCAGGGTTGTTATTATATCTGGTGGTTCTGGTCAGGTTTTAAATGAGATGCTTCAGGCCAAAAAAGGTGATGTTTATACCCTTGTTGATTCTAACTTTTTAAAAGAAGCCCTAAGATATGGCATTGTAGAGAGATATAAAAAGATTGTTGAATTAACGCCAGTGTTTATTGTGTCTAAGAATGCAGAAGGTAGGATAAAAAGCATAGAAGACCTTGCAAAACCAGATGTTAAGATTGCAGCTGCCAATCCTAAAGCTGTGGCTGTTGGTAGGGTGTTTTATGGAATAATGAAAAGACTTCCCGATAATCTTAGAAATAAGATAGAGAAAAATGTGGTGGTTAAGTGCTTAAATGTTCTTCAGATAGTTGGTTATGTAAAAAGTGGCGTTGTTGATGCTGGTATTGTTCTTGATAAGGTGCTTATAAGAGACACAAATCTCAAATGGATAGATATATCAGAAAATTACAACATTCACAGATATGCCTATGTTGCTTTGATAAAATATTCAAGCCACAAAAATGAAGCCAAAGAGCTATATGACTTTATACTTAAGCATCTCGATGTTTATAAAAGATATGGATTTGAACTTGTAAAGACCAATTAAAAGGCATTTTGTTTGATATATGAGATTATATGGAGTATTATTTAAATATGAAGGTGTTTCTGATTGATGTAGATAATACGGTTTATCCGCAGGAAGCAGGGATATTTGACCTTGTGGATAAAAGAATAAACGAATATATGATTAAGTTTTTGGATATGGACCCTGAAGAAGTGCCGAGAAAAAGGATAGAATATTGGCACACATACGGCACAACGATGGCTGGTTTGATGAAGCATTATCATATAGACCCTAACCACTTTCTTGAATTTACGCACGATGTTGAACTGGATGGGCTTATAAAACCCAATCCGCAGCTGAGAGAGAAGCTAAAAAAGATGGATGCTGTTAAGATTGCGTTTACAAATGCGCCATTAAAACATGCCAAAAAGGTTTTAGAACTTGTTGGAATAATAGATCTGTTTGTTGATATATTTGACATAATTAGTTCAGATTTTATAGGCAAGCCGCACAAGTATCCGTATAAGAAGATAGTAGAACTTACAAAGGCAAAAACATATTTAATGGCAGACGATGTTGACAGAAATATAAAGACGGCTGCCAAGCTGGGTATGTTTACCATTCATATATCTAAGGATGGTGGTGTTGGGCATTTGAATGTTGATAAACTTGAGAATGTGCCTGTTGAAGTTGTTAACTCTTTATAAGAAGTAGAAGTTCCCTTACAACACTTGCAGCAACAACGGATGATACGCCGCTTTGGTCGTAATGTGGCGATAATTCAACCACATCTGCACCGATTAGCCTTTTGTCTTTAAGCATAAGAAGGAAATTGAGAAGTTCTTTGTATGTAATGCCGCCGGGTTCTGGTGTGCCTGTGCCAGCTAATATAGAAGGGTCAAGCACATCAAGGTCAACCGTTAGATAGATAGGCCTGTCATTTATCTCATCTAAGAATTTTTTAGCTTTGGATAGGTCAAACATGCACATGTTTTTATCTCTTAAAGGCAGAAGTTTATCTTCTCTTACCATACTTCGTATGCCAAGCTGGTAAAGATTTTCAAAGCCTACAACTTCAGCCGTTCTTCTCATAACCGTTGCATGTGAGAATTTTTCTGCTCTATATGAATCTATAAGATCGCTGTGTGCATCAAGTTGAATAACGACCAAATCCTTAAACTTCCTTTTGTGCGCCTTTATTATGGGATAACTTATTAGATGCTCTCCACCTAAAGCTAAGACCCTTTTGCCCTTTATAATTATTTTATGGATGAAACCTTCTATTATCTCAAGGTTAAGCTTAACATCAGAATAAGAAAGCGGTATATCACCTATATCGTAAAACCGTATCTCCCTTAAATCTTTGTCTTGATAGGGACTGTATGATTCTATACCGTAGGATGCTTCCCTTATAGCTTCTGGAGCAAAGCGAGATCCAGGTCTAAAAGTGGATGTGCCATCGTAAGGCACACCCACCATGACTATGCGTGATTTTTTTAGATTTGGATTGCTGCAGTAGTAATTCATTGATTTTCCCACCAGAGAACAACACAGGCAAAAACGGCTCCGTGTTCTTCAACTATGTGGTCAACGGCGATACTCTCAATTTTTTCTATCTCATACCCCCTGTATTTCATGCCCCATTCCGCCATCTTTCTAACTTGTTTTTCGGCTTCTTCCTTTGTGATGTCGTAATCTTCAAATTCCATAATAAGGCCGTTCTTTGCCTTATCTTTTGGTATGCCTATAGCCACTGCTGCTGCAATCCTTTGGCCTTTTTTTGATGATGTTAAAGCAGCATAGGCAACAGGCACTAAATCTCCCAACGGCAGTTCAATAGCATTAACCTTTTTACAGTGTGGGGGTAAAATAGAGCTCATCTTTACTAAATTTGTATTTCCAACGCCGCTTTTTAGAAGTGCTACATCGAAGGCATTGAGTTCACTGAAGCCTTCAGCTGCAGCTGCTTTTATAGTGTAGATATTCGGAGCCTTATTGAACATGTAAGGTTTCCTCCTAAATAAATAACTTACTTAAATAAAAGCAGCGCTATTGTTTTCTTGTTTCTGTTTTTGTTGATGTATAAGAAACGGTTTAAATTCTAAGTTTTCAATATCTAAAACGCCACGGAGAACTTCTTTTTCTTCCGTCCGTGAAGGTTTAAGAACCTTTTTTAGATATTCGTGTGCTTTCCAGGGATTTGATGAATCACCACATGTAAAGAAATCAACTGCTGCAAACCCATATTCAGGCCAAGTGTGGATTGCAAGGTGGGATTCTGCGACGATTACGACGCCGCTAACACCAAAAGGATCAAAGGTTCTAAAAGAAGAAGAGATCACAGTTGCATTAGCAGCTTTAGCTGCTTCAATTAAGTGCTTCTCCAATGCCTTTGGGTCATTGAGAAGCTTTTTGTCACACTCAAAGTACTCAGCCAAAACATGTCTTCCAAGTGCCTTCACTCATGTGCCCTCCTTTTTTCTTCTAAAAGTTTTCTGCCACACATAAGCATGGCAACAGTCGTCTTATATACCACGCTTGAAGCTAAAAGTCAAAAACTTATCTTGCCAAGCAGATTGGCATTTTTTTCTTGATTGTTTTGGGTTGAATCATTATAATAAGCCTTCAAAACCAAGGGGGGATTGCTTACTTTTTTCCTATAACTTTAATTTTAAGGAGGGGAGATGAAACTTACAGGAGCCCAGATTTTTATAGAAGCTTTAAAAAAAGAAGGTGTTAAGCATCTTTTTGGGATTCCAGGCGGTGCAATTATAGACCTTCACGATGAGTTATATAAACAAGATGATGTCAAATTTATATTGACAAGACACGAGCAAGCTGCCGTTCATATGGCTGATGGCTATGCAAGGGCAACGGGTAAGCCGGGTGTTGCTTTGGTTACAAGTGGCCCTGGTGCGACAAATACCGTGACAGGCCTTGCAACGGCTTATATGGATTCAATCCCTGTTATTGTATTTACAGGTCAGGTTCCAACGCCACTGATAGGCAACGATGCATTTCAAGAAGCCGATATAGTTGGAATGACGCGTTCCTGTACGAAGTATAACTTTCTTGTTAAAAGTGTTGATGAGCTTGCATATATCATAAAGAAGGCATTCTATATAGCAACAACAGGAAGGCCGGGACCTGTTTTAATAGATTTTCCAAAGGATGTTCAGGTGGCTGAAACAGAATTTAAGTATCCAGACAGTATTCACATAAGAGGCTACAATCCAACATATCACGGCAACCCAAAGCAGATGAAGAAGGTTGTAAAAGCCATAGCATCTGCTAAAAAGCCGCTTCTGTATGTTGGTGGTGGTGCTATAATCTCAGGAGCACACAACGAGATATATAAACTTGCAAAGAAGCTTCAAATACCTGTATTCACAACGCTTATGGGTATAGGTGCATATCCTGAAGATGATGAATTGAGTCTTGGAATGGCTGGAATGCACGGCACATACAGGGCAAATATGGCTATTCAATATTGCGATTTACTTATATCCATAGGTGCAAGGTTTGATGATAGGGTTACAGGTAAGGTTTCTGAGTTTGCACCGTATGCAAAGATAGTGCATATAGATATAGACCCAACAAGCATAAGCAAAAATATAAAGGTTGATTATCCGCTTGTTGGTGATGCAAAGCTTGTGCTTCAAGAGATGTTGCCGATGTTTGATGAATATTCTACTGTGGATTGGAAGGAAGTAAGAAAGCCATGGCTTGAACAGATAGAGAAGTGGAAGAACGAGCATAGGCTTGCTTACAACACAGAAACAGACGAGATATTACCGCAATATGTTATAGAAAAACTGGCTGAATTAACTAAAGACGATGATCCTATAATATCAACAGAAGTTGGTCAGCATCAGATGTGGGTTGCACAGTTTTACACATTTAAAAAACCGAGAAGATTGTTGACTTCTGGCGGTTTGGGAACGATGGGATACGGTTTTCCAGCAGGTATAGGCGCCCAATTTGCCGTTGGAGACGACAAGCCTGTTTATGTAATAGCTGGTGATGGAAGTTTTCAGATGAACGAACAGGAACTTGCAACGATTGTTGCATACAATAAACCCGTGAAGGTTATTATTCTAAACAACGGCTATCTTGGAATGGTTAGACAGTGGCAGCAGCTGTTTTATGGCAGGAGATACGCAAATACGAATATCGAAGTTCAGCCTGACTTTGTCAAGCTTGCCGAAAGCTATGGAATCAAGGCAAAAAGGATTAGGAAGAAAGAAGAAGTGGAAGATGCGTTGATTGAAGTTAGGGAGTATAAGGGTCCTTATATTTTGGATGTGATTATAGCAAGAGAAGAAAATGTTTATCCTATGGTGCCTGCTGGTGCACCACTTAACAATATGCTGCTTACATAAAAGAAAGGGGTGGGTCATGAAAAGAATATTCTCAATTATAGTTGAAAATCAATCGGGTGTTTTATCAAGGGTTGCCAATCTCTTCTCAGCAAGAGGCTACAACATAGAATCGCTAAGTGTTGCACCGATAAACGAAGAAGGTTTATCAAGAATGACGATAGTTACAGAAGGCGATGAGAGGGTTTTAGAACAGATAGGCAAGCAATTGAATAAACTGATAGATGTTATAAAGGTTCACGAATTTGGAGAAGAGCCATTCGTTGAGCGAGAGATGGCTTTGATAAAGATGCATACCGATATGAATACAAGAGCAGAAGTATTAAGGATTGTTGATATATTCCGTGGCAAGGTTGTCGATGTATCGCATGATTCATACACTATAGAAGTTACGGGTGATTCAACAAAGATTGACGCTATTTTGAGCTTACTTGAACCGCTTGGTATAAAAGAGCTTGCAAGAACGGGAAAAGTGGCTATGATTAGAGAAAGAAAGAGATGAAGGAGGGAGATGAAAAATGGCTTTGAATGTTTATTATGAAAAGGATGCAGATTTATCTTTGATAAAATCAAAGAAGATTGCCGTCATAGGATACGGTTCTCAAGGTTATGCACACTCAAATAACCTTAAAGATTCTGGATGCGATGTTGTCGTTGGATTGAGAAAAGGGTCAAAGTCTTGGAAAAAGGCAGAAGATGCTGGATTGAAGGTTTTAGAGACAGCCGAAGCTGCAGCCTGGGCGGATGTTATAATGATACTTGCACCCGATGAGCTTCAGCCTGAAATTTATAAAGAGTCAATAGAACCCAATCTCAAAGAAGGCGATACGATAGCATTTGGTCATGGTTTTAATATACACTTCAAACAGATAGTGCCACCAGAGACTGTTAATGTTATGATGATAGCACCAAAGGGACCAGGGCACCTTGTAAGAAGGGAGTATGAGCTTGGCAGAGGAGTCCCAATGCTTATTGCCGTTGCCAATGACTATTCTGGCAATACAAAAGAGCTTGCACTAAGCTATGCTGCTGCGATAGGTGGTGCAAGGGCTGGTGTTATAGAGACAACATTCAAAGACGAGACAGAAACGGATTTGTTTGGTGAACAGACGGTTCTCTGTGGCGGTGTTACATCACTTGTAAAGGCTGGGTTTGAGACGCTTGTTGAAGCTGGTTATCCAGAAGAGATGGCATACTTTGAAACATTCCACGAGCTTAAACTCATTGTCGATTTAATGTATGAAAGCGGTATCTCAGGTATGAGATATTCCATCTCAAACACTGCCAAATATGGTGATGTAACAAGAGGGCCAAGGGTAATAGATCAGTCAGTAAAAGAGAGAATGAAAGAGATTTTAAAAGAGATACAAAGCGGTGAGTTTGCGCGAGAATGGGTGCTTGAAAACAAAAGCGGCAGAACAGTATTCAACGCTTTAATAAATAAGGACAAAGAGCATCAGATAGAGAAGGTCGGAGAAAGACTAAGAAAGATGATGCCGTGGATTCAGGAGAATAAGGCTATTGATGAATCTAAAAACTAAAGAGAGCGACATAATAGCCAAAGAAGGCTATCCGTTTATAGCAGGCGGTTTAGCGTCTGCTGCTTTGTTCTATAAGTTAAATTTAAAGACGCTTGCTGCTGCAAGTGGTCTGTTTGGACTTTACAGTCTCTATTTTTTTAGGAATCCAACAAGAAGGCCGCCTGTCTTAAAAAGGGCTATTGTAAGTCCTGCTGATGGTAGGATTATCTCAATAGGAAGACATTACGAGCGTTATTTCTTCAAAAAGGAAGCCAAAAGAATAAGCATTTTTATGTCTCTGTTTGATGTTCATATCAATAGAATGCCTGCAGATGGCAGGGTTGTTTCTGTTGTGCATAAGTCAGGTGAATTTTTGTCTGCCTTTAAAGAGAAGGCTTCAGATGTAAATGAGCAGACGGCTTTACTTCTGGATTTAGCATGTGGTAAGAAGATAGTTGTCGTTCAGATTGCAGGCCTTGTAGCAAGAAGGGTGGTTACATATCCAGAAGAAGGTCAACAGTTGAAGAAGGGTGAGATTTTTGGCATGATACGGTTTGGCTCTCGTCTTGATGTGTATGTTGAAGATGAATTTGAAGAGACTGTAAGGATTAAAGAGAAGGTAAAAGCCGCAGAGACTATTTTAGGGATATTTAAATGAAAAAAAACAGAGCTGTATATGTATTGCCTAATATATTTACGACGATAAACTTGGCAGCAGGTTTTTATAGTATTTTACTTGCTTTTTCGTCTAAATTCTTGGCTGCTGCTTGGGTTATTCTGCTTGGTGTGGTCTTTGATAATCTTGACGGGAAGGTTGCAAGGTTGACGCATACAGAAAGCGAATTTGGAGTTGAATACGATTCGTTAAGCGATTTGGTTAGCTTTGGTGTTGCGCCTGCCTTTTTGATGTATGCGTTTGTTTTAAAGGATTTTGGAAGACTGGGTATAATAGCTTCGTTTCTATTTCTGATATGCGGTGCCTTAAGGCTTGCGCGTTTCAATGTTCAGGCTAATCATAAGGATAGTTTTATAGGTCTTCCAATACCTGGAGCTGCTGCTGTTGTTGCGTCATTCATACTTGTTTTTTCTAAATTTAACATTGATTCGCATAAGTATAATCTGATTTTCCTTGCAAGTATGTATCTGCTTGCATTTTTGATGATAAGTTCGATAAAATATAGAAGCTTTAAGAAGGCAAGCACGGATAAGAAGATTTCAATAAGGGTTTTTGCCTTTATAGTGCTTCTGCTTTCTTTAATTGTGTTTGAGCCTTATATATTTGTGCCCGTTGCGGCTTTTGCTTATGCATTTTCAGGGCCCATTGAGTATATTTATAAGATTTTGAAGCCAAGAAGGGGGGTGGCTTATGAGCAGAAAAATAATAATATTTGACACAACTTTAAGAGATGGAGAACAATCGCCCGGCGCAAGTATGAATGTGCAGGAGAAGATAGCAGTTGCAAAACAGCTTGAGAAACTTGGCGTTGATGTAATTGAAGCAGGATTTGCAGCAGCAAGCCCGGGTGATTTAGAAGCTATAAGAGAGATTACAAAAAATGTGAAAAACCCTATCATAGCTTCTTTGGCAAGGGCTGTAAAAAAGGATATAGAAGCAGCAGCAGAAGCGCTAAAAAATGCAGAGAGAAAGAGAATTCATACATTTATCGCAACAAGCCCGATTCATGTTGAAAAGAAGCTTGGTATGAGCTACGAAGCAGTCAAAGAAGCTGCTGTTGAAGCTGTTAAGTATGCACGCAACTTCTGCGACGATGTTGAGTTCTCAGCCGAAGATGCAACAAGAAGCGATTGGGATTATCTGTGTGAAATTTTTGAAGAGACGATTAAAGCTGGAGCGACAACAATTAATATTCCTGACACTGTGGGATATACGACACCACAGGAGTATTATGAGCTTATCAAATATATAATGAATAAAGTGCCAAATATCGATAAAGCGGTTGTTAGCGTGCATTGTCATGACGATTTGGGTATGGCTGTAGCGAATTCTTTAAGTGCCGTTTTAGCCGGTGCCAATCAGGTTGAATGCACGATAAACGGTATAGGCGAGAGAGCAGGTAATGCCGCATTGGAAGAGATAGTGATGGCTTTGAAAGTAAGAAGCGATTTCTATAAGGATTGCTATACCGATGTCAACACAAAGGAGATTTATGCAACAAGCAGACTTGTAAGTAGGCTTACGGGTATAAAGGTTCCAAGAAATAAGGCAATTGTTGGGCAGAATGCGTTTGCACATGAAGCTGGCATACATCAGGATGGTGTGATAAAAGAGAAAAGCACTTACGAGATTATGAAACCAGAAGATGTCGGCATAGAGACAAGCAAGCTTGTTCTCGGTAAACATTCAGGCAGACATGGTCTTGAAGAGAGACTTAAAGAACTTGGCTATACGCTTACAAAAGAACAGATAGATGAAATTTTTGAAGAGTTTAAGAAGCTTGCAGATAAGAAGAAAGAGATTTACGATGAAGATCTAAGGGCATTGATTGAAGAGAAGTTTAAGCTTACGCCGCAGGTTTATGAGCTTGTATCACTGCAGGTTGTTGCAGGTAGCGCTGCTTCTCCAACAGCTACAATCAAACTTGTTAAGAATGGCGAAGAGTTTGAAGATGCAGCTATGGGTGATGGTCCTGTTGATGCTACATTCAAGGCTTTAGAAAGGATTACCTATGTTAAAGGTAAGCTAAAGAATTATGATATACAATCTTTAACTGAAGGTAAGGATGCAATTGGTGAAGTTATAGTTAAGGTATTCTTCCCAGATATAAACGAGACCATCACAGGTAGAGGGACATCAACAGACATCATAGAAGCATCCGCAAAGGCTTACTTGGATGCCATAAATAAAGCGTTGATGAAGATGTAGAGATGGAAGATAAAAGAATTAGTTGTGCCGTCTGTGCTTGGCGTGCAACATGTAAGAAGAGATATAGTCAGGGTGATAGTTTTGCACTTCATTGCCCTGACTTTACATTTGATTTGAGTTTAAAGAAAAAGGAGAATAAAGAGAAAAAAGATGATAACTCCACAGGCAAGCAAGATAATTCTATCTAAGGCGTTTGAGATAGCTAAAGAATCAGAAAACGCCACTATTATGGCCTATTATAGTGATATATCTTCTTATCTAAAAGAAGAAGATAGTCTATTTTCTGATGATAGCGTAAAGAAAATAATTGTAATGAAGGAAGACGAGTTTGAAGAGAACGAAGAAGAGATAGAAGTATTAAAAAACATAGGAGAGATAGTTAAGGTTCCTTCAATCAAGTTTGACAGGATTAATAAGATAAAAGTGGCTTTGATGATATGTACATCGTCAGGTATTTTATCAAAAGATGACGATGTTATAGCTTTAAGCGGGTCTATGAATCAGGTTGATACACTTATCTTTCTCGATATCTCAAAGGAGAAGGAACTTTTAAGTTTTAAGGGTGATATAGACCTTGAGAAGTCGGTTAAACCAGAAGTGTTTGAGAAGGTTTTAAGGATTGCCCTTGAGCTTGCCAATCATGGAAGGGAAGGCAAAAGTGTAGGTGCTATCTTTGTTCTTGGCGATAAGGATAAGGTGCTTGAGAATGTTAAACAGATGATATTTAATCCGTTTAAGGGTTATGCGCCAGATGAGAGAAATATTCTAAAGGCAAACCTTGACGATACATTGAAAGAGTATAGTTTACTTGATGGTGCTATTGTGATAGACTGCAACGGTGTTATAGAGACAGCTGGAGCTTATATATCTGTCTCTGCTGCCGTTGAGGATTTGCCAAAGGGACTTGGTGCCCGCCATATAGCAGCAGCATCGATAACGGCAGTAACAAACGCGATAAGTATTGTGGTTTCAGAATCAACGGGGGATGTTACGATCTTTAAGAATGGTTCGATTATTACAAGGATTGAAAAGGTGAGCTAAATGGTTATATTAGATGGAAAAGCGTTATCTGTTAAAATAAAGTCTCAGATAAAGGAAGAGGTAAGGGTTCTAAAGGAGAAAGGTATAACACCCGGTCTTGCTTTTATTCTCGTGGGTGATAATCCGGCAAGCCAGGTTTATGTCAATATGAAGACAAAAGCCTGTGAAGAAGTGGGGATATACTCCATAAACCACAGGATGCCTAAGGAGACAACCGAACAAGAACTTATAGAAGTAATCAAGATGCTAAACGACAATCCAATGGTGCACGGTATTTTAGTGCAGTTACCACTTCCAGAACATTTATCTGAAGAGAAGATTATAGAAGCCATTGATTACAAAAAGGATGTTGACGGATTCCACCCATACAACATGGGTAGATTAGCAAGGGGTAATCCCTTATTCAGCTCCTGCACGCCGCTTGGCGTAATGAAGCTATTTGAAGAGTATGCTATAGATGTTAAAGGCAAAGATGTTGTGATGGTTGGTGCTGGCAACATAACAGGTAAACCGATGTCTTTAATGCTTTTGAATGCCGGTGCTACCGTGCAGGTCTGCCATATCTATACTCAAGATTTAAAAGAGAAGACAAAGAAGGCAGATATTCTGATTTCAGCGGTTGGCAAACCAAATCTTATTACAGAAGATATGGTTAAAGAAGGAGCGATAGTAGTTGATGTTGGCATAAGCAGGGTTGGTAATAAGGTTGTAGGTGATGTGGATTTTGAGAATGTATCAAAGAAGGCTTCATACATTACGCCTGTTCCCGGCGGTGTTGGTCCTATGACCATTGCCATGCTGCTTTACAATACCCTGCTTTCTGTTAAGATTAAAGAAGTCTGATTAGAATTTAACTTTTTGATGATAGAAGGGTTGATGCGATGTTGAGCGAAGAATTAAAAAAGGATATCTTTGTGATTGTTGAATCATTGGGTTTTAGCGTTTATGATATTGAGTACACAACAAAAAAGATAACAATTTACATAGATAAGCCCGGTGGTGTTACGATAAACGATTGTGAGCTTGCAAGTAGAAATATCTCTGCTTTGCTTGATGTTAAAGATCCGTTTGTCAATAGCTATGTGCTTGAAGTGTCAAGCCCAGGTATCAATAGAAAATTAAAAACGGTTGAACATTTTAAAGCAGCCTTAGGTAAGAAATGTTTAATTCATACGCATTTTCCTGTTGATAATACCAATGTTTTTAAAGGGATTCTTCAAAGCGTTGAAGAAGATGGCGTTGTTGTTGGAAAAACAAAAATAGAGTTTGATAATATAAAAAAGGCAAGAGTAGATGAGATTTAAAGGGAGGACAATAAAGTGAGTGAGATTTTTGATATAGCCAAGAAGATTTCCGAAGAACACGAGATAGAGATAGAGAAGGTTGTTGATTATTTAGCTGAAGCTTTAAAGATTGCTATAACCAAAAAATACGGCGATGATGTTGATGTTAGAATTGAGAAGGATATAGAGACAGAAACATTTGATGTCTTTATAAAGAAGAAGGTTGTAGAAAGACCGATGCTTGACAGTCAGATAAGCCTTGAAGAAGCAAGGAAGATAAAAAAGGACGCAAAGATAGGTGATCTGATAGAAGAGAAAGTAGATGCAAAAAGCTTAGGAAGAATAGCCGTATCCACAATTAAGAATGTTATAACGAAACTGCTTAGGGATATAGAGAAGCATAAGGCTTATGAAGAGTATAAGCAGTACATAGGCAAAATAATAGTCGGTGAAGTCTGGAGCATAGGTGCAAATAACAATGTGATTGTTGACTTTAAAAACGCCATAGGAATTTTGCCAAAAAGGGAGCAGGGTATAAACGATAAGTATGTTGTTGGCGAGAATATTAGGGCTTATGTTTTAGATGTTATAGAAGATCATAAGAGTGTTAAGCTTATTCTTTCAAGAACCCATCCAGATTTTGTTAAGGAGCTATTTAAGAAGGAAGTGCCCGAAGTAAGGGAAGGGCTTGTTGAGATAAAAGCTGTTGCAAGGGAGCCTTCAAGGAGAACAAAGGTTGCCGTCTATTCAAAGGATTCAAGGATAGATCCTATTGGAACTTGCGTTGGATCAAAAGGTGTAAGGATTGCTGCCATCGTTAGAGAATTGGGAGATGAGAAGATAGATGTTATAAAGTGGAGCGCAGATCCTTCAATCTATATAAGAAACGCTATGTCGCCTGCTAAGGTGTTGTCTGTTGAGATAGATGAGGATCTAAAAAAAGCCAAGGTTTATGTTGATGATGCAGAGTATTCGATGGCAATAGGTAAAGGCGGGGTAAACGCTAAACTTGCAGCTAAATTGACCGGTTATAATATAGATATAGTAAAAATATCTGATAAAAAGGAAGAAGGAGTCTCTTTTGAAGGGGCAGCTGAAACGGAGGGAGTAAATGAAGAAAATTAGGGTTTATGAGATAGCAAGAAAGCTCAATACGAAGAGTAATATAGTTATAAAGAAGCTCAACGATATGGGGATTCCTGTAAAAAGCAATTTTAGCGGTGTTGAAGAAGATAAGGCAAATGAGTTTATAGAGAAGTGGAATCAAAGCAAAAAGGAAGCTATTAAAGAAGTCAAACAGAAAAGAAAAGAAGAAGCAAAAAAGAAGAAAAAGAAGCGTCCAAAAGAAGAGAAAAAGGAAGAAGAAAAGCCAAAGAAAAAGCCGAAGTTTAAGGAGAAACCAAAGAGAGAATTTTTAGATGAATCCCTGCCGCAGAAATTTAAAAAGAAAAAGAAGTATAAGAAACAGACAAAGGAAGAAGAGCCAACAGAAGAAAAGAAGGTCATAGAATATACACCCACGATGACTGTATTTGAGTTTGCTCAAAGTTTGGGTGTGGATTTTTCAGAGATTCTATCTAAATTGTTTGAACTTGGCGTATTGGCAAGGAAAAACGATATTATTGCCGAAGATGCAGCAAAGATTATAGCTGAAGAGTACGGATTTGAGCTAAAAGAAGAAGAGAAAGCAAAAGAGCTTGAAGAAGAACTTGCAGAGATTGAAGATAAGCCAGAAGATCTAAAGGAAAGGCCACCGATTGTTACGGTTATGGGCCATGTTGATCATGGTAAGACTTCGATTCTTGATGCGATAAAAAGCACAAATGTTGCATCAAGGGAAGCAGGTGGTATAACACAGCATATAGCCGCATACTCTGTTAAGGTTCAAGGTAAGTATATCACATTCCTTGATACGCCGGGACACGAAGCATTTACAGAGATGAGAGCTCGTGGTGCTCAGATTACAGATATTGTTGTTTTAGTCGTTGCTGCAGATGATGGCGTTATGCCACAGACTGTTGAAGCTATAAACCACTCTAAGGCTGCAGGTGTTCCTATTGTTGTTGCTATAAACAAAATAGATAAACCAAATGCCAACCCAGAAAGGGTAAAGCAGGAGCTTGCAAATTACGGAATAGTTCCAGAAGAGTGGGGCGGCAGCAATCTTTTTGTAAATGTAAGTGCAAAAAAGAAAATAGGTATAGATGAGCTGCTTGAAGCTATCCTTCTTCAAGCCGAGATAATGGAACTAAAGGCCAATCCAAACAAGAGAGCAAAGGCCGTTGTTGTGGAAGCAAAGCTTGATAAGAATAGAGGACCTGTTGCAACAGTCGTTGTAAAAGAAGGAACACTAAAACAGGGCGATGCCTTTATCGTTGGCGTTCAGTATGGAAAGGCAAGGGCGTTAATAGACGATAAGGGTAAGAAGGTAAAACAGGTTGGTCCTTCATTTCCTGCTGAGATTTTGGGTCTGCATGGAGTACCAGAACCAGGCGATACACTAATCGTCGTAAGTGATGAGAAGAAGGCAAAAGAGATAGCAGAAAAGAGACAGGAAGAACTAAAACAGGCAATGCTATCTCAAAAGACCGTATCACTTGAAAATATCTTTGAACAGATTGAAGGTGGTCAGATAAAAGAACTGCCAATAATCCTAAAAGCTGATGTTTATGGTTCTATAGAAGCGATATCAAATGCGCTTTCAAAGCTTTCAACCGACGAAGTTACTGTTAAGGTTATACATTCAGCTGTTGGAGCCATAACAAAAACAGATGTAAACCTTGCAAAAGCATCCGGCGCAATCATTATAGGATTTAATGTGAGACCGACACAGGAAGCTTTAAAGCTTGCCAATGATTTGAAGGTCGAAGTCAGAACATACAAGGTAATCTATGATATTGTTGATGATGTGAAGAAGTCGCTTGCGGGTATGCTCTCACCAGAAGAGAAAGAAGAGATACTCGGCAGGGTTGAAGTTAGACAGACATTTAAGGTGCCAAAGGTTGGCGTGGTTGCAGGTTGCTATGTAACCTACGGTGTTATAAGAAGAAACGCAAAGGTGAGAATCTTAAGAGACGGTGTTATCATCCATGAAGGCAGTATTGCATCACTTAAAAGGTTTAAAGAAGATGTTACCGAAGTAAAAGAGGGATACGAATGCGGTGTTGGAATAGAAGGATTTAACGATATTAAAGAAGGTGATGTGATAGAGGTTTACGAAATCGTCAAAGTCCAAAGGGAGTTATGATTGTTGGTGTGATGGAGATTGATTTTAGAATAAACGATAGCTTTTCTCTTAAGGATAAAAGAAGGGTGATTAAAAGTATTATTGAAAAGAGCAAAAGATTGTTTAATATATCCATAGCAGAGACGGATAATAACGAGATGATTAACTTTGGCACGGTGGGTTTAAGTGCGGTTTCAAAGGACGATGGAAGGTTTATAGAATCGACATTTGATAAAGTGTTGGATTTTATTGAGAATAACTTTGATGTTGAGATAGTTAATGTTAGAAGGGATTTTCTATGAGAAGACACAGCGGATTTAAAAGAAAGGATAGGGTTGCAAGCGAGATAAAGAAGGCCGTATCCCATATATTGGAAGTGGAAAGTGGCAATGAAAGACTTAAAGGCATTACTTTAACCGATGTTGAGATGACAGAAGATTTAAGAATAGCACGGATATTTGTAAGTTCTCAGAACAGTGATATGGATGAGAATTCCACAATAAAGGAGTTAAACAACGCAAAAGGTTTTATAAGGAAAAATCTTGCAAAGAAAATAAGGATTAAATATATGCCGCAGCTTGAGTTTGAATACGATGATTCAATAGAGTATGGTTTTAAAATAGATGCAATTTTAAAGGAGATAGGAAAGGAAGATGAAGAAAAAGGTAGCTCAGATTCTGAAGAGTGAAGATTCTTTTCTGATTGTATCGCATAAAAATCCCGATGGCGACGCTATAGGCTCATCATTGGCTTTGTATAGCGTTTTAAAGGAATTGGGCAAGGAAGTGTATGTTGAAAATCCCACAAAGCCAGCATATACATACGATTTTTTGCCTGATTATGATGCTATTGAACTTATAACCAACTCAAGAGATGTTAAGGTTGTAATTGCCGTTGATAGTGCAGAGATGCACAGATGCGGCTTAAAAGATGAATATGTTAAAGATAAATTACTTATAAATATAGACCACCATAAGACCAATCCCGGTTTTGGTGATATCAATATTATTGAGCCTGATGCTGCAGCTGTTGGATGTATAATCTGGGATATATTAAAAGAAGGCGGCTTGCCAATATCAAAAAGGACTGCCGAATATCTATACTTAAGTATTCTCACCGATACGGGTTCGTTTAGATATTCATCAACCAGTCCAAAGACATTTGCTATAGCAAGTGAACTTCTAAAATTGGGTGTTGAACCGTGGTATATATCGTCAAATATTTATGAATCTGAGAAACCAGAGACATATAAGCTTCTCTCGCTTGTTCTTGATACATTGACGCTTTATCATGAAGGCAAGCTTGCCGTTGTGTATGTAACGCAAGATATGTTTAAAAAGACCAACACAAATGCTGACAATACGGAAGGCTTTGTTAACTATGCCCGCAGCATAAGAGGGGTTGAAGTCGGTGTTCTTTTAAGGGAAGATGAGCCTGATGTTTTCAAGATTAGCATACGCTCAAAGGGAAATGTGGATGTTAGCGAAGTTGCCACACAGTTTGAAGGTGGTGGACACAAAAACGCAGCAGGGGGAACGATAAGGGCTCCCTTAAAAGAAGCTTTAGAGAAGATAGTATCGGCATTTGACTTTCTGAATGAATAATATTGTTTTGGTAGATAAGCCCGCCGATATAACTTCGTTTGATGTTATAAAGATATTGAGAAAAAGGTTGCGAATAAAGAAGATAGGTCATGCCGGCGTTTTGGATAAGATGGCAACAGGTCTTCTTATATGTGCAACAGGCAAGGCAACGAAGCTTTTGAGTATATTTGAGAACTCATACAAGATATATAAAGCTCAAATAACACTTGGTATAAAAACAGATACATACGATATCACAGGAAGGGTCTTAGAGAAGCGTAAGGTTGACATTGACAGAAGCAAGATAGAAGAGACACTTTTAAAGTTTCGTGGAGAGATAGAACAGATACCACCGCCATTTTCCAATGTTAAATATAAAGGTAAAAGGCTGTATAAATACGCTTTAAAGGGTGAGAAGGTTGACATAAAACCAAGAAAGATAATGATTTATGATATAAAGCTGATTGATTTTGATGGCTATGTGTTAACGATTGAAGTGAAATGCTCTAAAGGAACATATATAAGAACACTTGCGCATGATATAGGAGAAGATTTAGGCTGTGGCGGTGTGGTTAGTGCTTTAAGAAGGACATTTATATATCCTTTTTCCGTTGATGAAGCAGGTGATATTGAAAATCCTGTTATCTTAAACCTTGAGAAGGCTTTATATTTTTTGGATGAGATAGTTGTCTCTGAAGATTTTTTATCCCACATAAAAAACGGTGTTCTTCCCTGTCTTATTTTTGATTGTTCGAAGCTGAAGGAAAACTTTTATAAGTTGGTTGATGAATCTGGAAAAGCTATTGCCGTTATAGAAAGAAAAGATAAGGTCTATTCTTATAAAGCCATTTTTGTATAGTAAAGAATCACTGATGTATCTTTATATATTGACTTTACAACAGTAAGGGAGTATTTTATATAAAAAATAAAGGGGGGTGGAAGATGTCTGATGTTGATGTAAAGATTAAAGGTTGGTGCAAAAACTATCCGGGTGATAGACCACCGAGATTTTTAAGGGCTTTTCTGTTGCTTTTTTTAGCCAAAGAAGAAGCGCACGGCTATGAATTGATTGAGAAGCTTAAAGAGATGGGTGTAAAGTATGAGACTTACGAGTTTGGCTATGTCTATAAGACGCTTAGGAATATGGAGAAGGAAGGGCTTTTATCTTCAAGGTGGAATGTTAAAGAGAAGGGTGCAGCAAAAAGGATATATAGAATAACGGATAAAGGAAGAAGAAATCTTGATGAATGGGCTAAAGTTTTAATGAACATTAAAGATAGCATAGAGAGTTTTCTTAAAGCTTATCAGAAGATAAAAGAAGAAGAGAAGTAGTGTATAGGATTAGTGTTGAATCCTTAAAGCCCGGCATGGTGCTGGGTAAAGCCATCATAAGCGATACCGGTGCCATTCTTCTGAATAAGGGTGTTAAGCTAACCCAATTTTACATAGATCAGCTAAGAAAGCTTGGGTATGATACTGTTTTTATAGAAGACCCTGACACATCTGATATTGTTGTTGAAGATGATTTGAAGCAGCAGACAAGAAGAAAAGCGGTTAAACATATAAGAGCGCTGTTTAGTATTCCCATAAGCGATATGAAGGATATGAAAAAATCAACAGTGTCGGAGATTAAAAAGAGCATAGAAAAAGGCAGAATAAAGGATAAGTTGGCCAGTTCAAAGGCTATCAAGAATATAGCGGCAATATCCTACGATATAGTAGATGAGATTCTTGATTCAAAAATGCTTAGTGGCCTTGTTAGTTTCAAAAGGTATAGTGATTTTACTTACAAGCATTGTGTTGATGTTACGGTTTTAAGTGTGGCTATTGCAGATAAGTTTCTTTACGATAGAACGAAGCTTGTTGAGCTTGCAAAAGGCACGCTTCTTCACGATATAGGAAGGGTGTTGATAGATAAAAGTTTATATGAAGAGCCAAGAAAATTATCAAAGGAAGAGTTTGAACTGATAAAAACACATCCAACATTGGGCTATATAACACTTAAGGATATTGCCGATATAGGTATAATTGCTGCGCATATCGTTTATCAACATCACGAACAACAGAATGGTCAAGGTTATCCAAGAGGCCTAAAAGGCGACAATACGATGCCGCTGCCGACCAAAGAGATAAAAAAAGGCCATATTATGCCTTTGGCTGAGATAGTGTATGCTGCCAATGTTTACGATGCACTTGTCTCTCCACGGGTTTACAGAAGCGCATACACACCAGATCAGGCATTCTTTATTATGAAGCGTATGGCAGGAACGCACATAAACAAGGAAGTGCTTAAGATGATGTTTGAGATTATACCTGCCTATCCGTTGGGAACAACGGTTATTATCTCTTCTGGACGGTATAAAAATTATATAGGTGTTGTCTCAAAGATTCATTCAGATGCCCTTTCTCGTCCTGTTATACGGGTTATGTTTGACGATAGAAGAAAACGGATAAATCCATTTGAGATAGATCTAAAAGAGAATCCACATGTAAATGTAAGCGGAATTATACTTTAAAGTTTCTTTTCGGTGTCTATTATTCCCAATCCCAATATGATTATGATTATAACACTTACGATTAAAACAATAGGTATGGAGTGAATTGAAGGGCCTACCTTGTTTGCAATAAGCAGACTTGAACCAATAATAACCGCACTTATTATTAGGCTTATGCCTATCTGTCGTGCCACATAGCGGAATGTATCTATCATGCGCGGAAACTGTTTAACTTCCACATTAACCTTTATAGAGCCTTTCTGAAGCGTGTTTATTAAATGTTTTGTTGTTGTTGGCAGTTTTTTTGCCGCTATTAGATAGTCTGGCGATGGTTTTATAAGAATTTTGAGTATGTTTAGTGGAGAGTAAAACTTTTTGGCAAATCTTTTGAAAAATGGTGCTGCTGTCTCAACGAAGTTAAAGTCAGGATAAAAATCCCTTCCTACGCCGTCTGCTATCATTATTGCACGCATAAGCCTTGATGAGCTGCGCTTTATCAGAATGCCGTGTTTTCTTAATACTCTGAAGACTTCCCTAAGCATTCTTGATAGATTCATCCGTTTTAATGGAAGAGAATGGTATAGTTCTATTAACTCTTCAATGTCGTTTTTCAGTTCTTCTTCGTCTAAATCTTCAGGAATATTGGCAAAATTCTCAACTGAATATACTATCCTGCTTGAGTCTTTCTCTATAAAACCCGACACCATCTCTATTAGATTTACCTTATCTTCATCGGTTATCTTGCCGACCATTCCGTAATCGATATAACAGATTCTTCCATCTCTCATAATAATAATGTTGCCTGGATGTGGGTCTGCATGAAACAGGCCAGCATCAAAGATCTGATACCAGAACACCTTTGCACCATCTAAGGCGAGTTTTTGCAAGTCAAAACCCGCATCTATAATGGACTGTTTGTTTGTTGCCTTGTATCCGAATATGTATTCCATCGTGATAATTTTTGTCGTTGTGTATTCCCAATACACTTCTGGCACATAAACATAATCAAAGACGCTCAAATTCTTCTTAAATACATCGATATAGTGTGCTTCTATCTCATAATCAAGTTCTCTGTGAATTGTTTTATCGAATTCTTCAATTAATGGCATTACATCAAAGTGAAAGAACTGTTTTATCCTGTTTCTCATTAAAGCGCCAAGCTTTCTTAAAAGAAACATATCCGAATCTATAATCTCTTCTATGCCTGGTCTTTGGACTTTTACGGCTACGAATTTGCCATTTTTCAATTTTGCTTTATGAACCTGACCTAAGGATGCACTTGCTTCTGGCTGTTCTTCAAATTCATCGAATATCTCTTCTAACTCTTTGCCTGTCTCGTTCTTGATAATTTTTTTGACTTCGTCAAAGGCAAAGGGTTCTACATTGTCTTGTAGCTGTTTTAGTTCTTCAATGAATGAGATAGGCAGTATGCCTTCTTGTGTGCTTAAAAGCTGGCCAAATTTGACAAATGTTGGGCCTAAATTCTCAAACATATTTCTAAAACGCTGGGCTACGGTGGTCTCTTCTATTCTATCTACACTTTTGGGTTTGGTGAATTCTGCAAGCTCATCAAGTCCGTATTTTGTTATAATTAACGCTATTTGATTAAATCTTTTTATGCCTTTAATTGTTTTTCTTTTAAATCTCATTCCCATCTCTTAAAAAGCGTATTTTCTATATTTAACTGATCCAATATCTTGCCTATAACGAAATCTATTGCATCTTTTAGCGTTTTTGGTTTGTTGTAAAATGTCAACATTGGTGGCAGTATCACAACGCCCATTCTTGAGAGTTTTAACATATTTTCCAAATGGATTGGACTTAGTGGTGTTTCCCTTACAACCATAATTAGCTTTCTTCTCTCCTTTATACAGACATCGGCGCATCGTGTTATAAGATTGGATGCATAGCCATTTGCAACGGCTGAAAGTGTTTTAACTGAACAGGGTATAATTACACCTGCGTCTATTTTGAATGAGCCGCTTGCAAGCGAAGCAGAGAAGTTGTTATTTTCAAATACCTTGCATCTTTTGTTTTTTATGAATTCTTCAAACTCTTCGTCTGTCTCCTGCTTAAAAATCCATTTTGCTTCATCTGATGCAACGATAAATAGCTCATGCTCTTTTTGTAGAACTTCTATCAATCTTTTGCTTAGAATTGCGCCTGATGCTCCACTAACTAAAACGGCTATTCTCATTGCACTGCAACCTGCTTTCTTCCTGTAATTACGGCTGGCATAATCTTTTTCGATGAAAGATACATAATTGGTATTATATCGCCTTTGTATCCGCCTTTTAAGGCTTTTGCTACGGTTGTTATTCTTATCTTTCCCGCCACGACTTCAACCTTTACCAAATCACCCATTTTTACTGGTTTAAACCTTCGTGTGTTTGCCGTTGAAAAGGTTGAGCCCTTAGGTATAAAGTTTGTTGCTACACGGTTGATTATGTATCTTTTGCTTGTAAATGTGTTTGGTGCGAAGCTACTTAGCTTTTTTAATATTATATCTTTTGCCGTTATAATTTGGCCAACTTCTATATCTCTTCTTGCAACGGGTATCAGTTTTGTTGTCTGCTTTCTTAATGCTGTAATGTTTATCACTCTTTGAATTTTGCCGTTTTTTATGGCTTGGATTGTATAGAATGTGAACTTAGTTGAATGCGATACAGATACAACCTTGAATGTATAGCTGCCTGCTGGCAATACTATAGGCAAGCCAGAGACGATGTTTAGATTTTTTCCTATTATCTTTTGTATGTCTGAAGCGTTCAAGGTTATTGTTTTTGCTGAGATTTTTACGGTTTTTGCACCGCAGACTGTGGCTTTTATGCCTTTTTGTCTTAATGTGAACAAGATAAATGCTTTTGTTAGGGTTATTGAATTGTTTGCAAATGGTGCTGGTGCAATAACGATGTCTTTTAAGTTTGCTGGATAGTGTGAAGCTATATCTTTTACTGTAATGTTGCTTGAGCTAACCGCCGCTTTATCTTTAAGCACTATATCGCAGCCAAGCGCAGTCTGAAGAAGTATAAACAGACTAACGCTTGACATTATTAGCAGTCTGAAGCATCTCATCGCTTGTCTGTATTGCCTTTGCATTTGTTTCATAAGCCCTTTGTGCAGCTATCATATCAACCATCTCTTGGACGACACTTACATTGCTCATCTCTAAGACGCCTTGTTCAAGTGTGCCAAGTCCGTTTGTGCCTGGATTATTTATCTGCGCTGCACCTGAAGATTGGGTTGGTTTAAATAAGTTATGGCCTAATGCTTTTAGTCCTGCTGGATTGATAAAATATGCAAGCTGGATCTGGCCAATCTGGGTTGGTGTTTCTTGGCCTGCTTCAAGCACCGATACCGTTCCATCGTTGCCTATGTTGATTGCGACTGTATCGTTTGGAATTGTAATCTGTGGGATTAGGGGATATCCTTCGCTGTTTACAATTCTACCGTTGTTGTCTATTTTGAATGCGCCACTTCTTGTGTATGCTATTGTGCCATCTGGCATCTGAATCTGGAAAAATCCATGACCTGCTATTGCAACATCTAACGGGTTGCCTGTCTCTTTGAAGTTACCTTGAGAGAAGTTTTTTACGACTGCTGCTGGTTTAACGCCTAAACCTATCTGAATGCCTGTGGGTTCAACGGTGTTTGATGTTGAAGAGACGCCGGGTTGTCTTACCATCTGATAAAGCAGATCTTCGAAATCTGCCCTGCTTCGTTTAAATCCTACAGTATTGACATTGGATAAATTGTTTGCAATTACATCAACATTAAGCTGTTGGGCTTCCATGCCCGTTGCTGCAGTCCATAGGGATCTTATCATGTTATCCTCCTATTTAACCTACTTTACTTATATTTCTTACTGTATCGCCTAAAAGTTCATTCCCAAGAGAGTCTATAACTTTCTGGTATCTCTCAAAGTTTCTTTGGGATTCTATAAGCTTTACCATCTCCTTTACTATGCTGACATTACTTAATTCAACATAGCCTTCTTTTAGATATACCCCTTTGGCAATAATTGGTGTCTCTCTGTTTATTGGAACAAAGGAAGCATTCGGTGTTTTTTTCAAATTTGTATAATTTGCAAAATCCCTTATGGCTATCTTGTCTATTCTAACACCGTCTGATACAACCGTTCCGTCTGAGTGTATAAGCACATGATTGCCTGTTATCTTAATCAACTTATGGTTTCTAAAATAATTCTCACCGAGTATTGGATAACCTGTGTCCCTTTGAACAAGTATGCCGTCTTTGTTAATATCAAGTTGGCCATTTCTTGTGTATTCTATACCATTTGGTGTAAGCACTGCAAAAAAGCCTTTTCCTTCCAAAGCCATATCCAATGGATTACCTGTGTGTTTTAATGGACCTTGAGAGAAGTCAATATAATCGACATCTAAATGCGGGACGGACTCGACTGTTTCATTAACAAAGTTTTCTGCTCGTTTTGTGTCTGGTGGAATAGGAAGGTTTGCATTTGCTTGCCCAAATACCCTTGACCATGTTTGAACATTTATTTTCTCTTTCTTAAAACCGGGCGTGTTTAGGTTTGCTATGTTGTTTGTTATGTTATTGACCCTTTGCATCTCAACTATCATTCCGCCGGCAGCAGAATAGACACCACTAAACATTTTGCACCTCCCGATTGGTAAATAGCAAATGTCGTTCCCTTGTTTTGTTAGGTTAGATGAATATCTAATATATATTAATCATCCATCTAAATTGAACTACATTTAAAATTTGGTTGTATTATAATTATTTTAGGTTATAATTATTATTAATGGATTCCAAATTCAGAAAGTGGTTTTGTCTTCTTATAGAACCTAAACATATCTCATATAAAAATAGACATAAGTTTCTTAATCTTATTTTGGTTGTCAGCATTATTCTGTTTTTGACCCTTACAGCCGAAGACTTAATATTTAAGAGGTTTGGAATAATAATTTTTGAATCTTTTGGTGGTTTGGTGTTTACTTCGACGCTTTATTATTTTTCTCGTTTTAGGAAGGTGTTTATTCCTACTGCTGTTGTTTTCTTTGCTTTTATGTTGCTTGTGTTTTTGTCATTATCTTTGAGTAAAGATGGCGAATCCAATATCCTGTCTTTCTTTTTTATTCTCTATGTAGTTGCGGTGGTTTTTATATTTGAAGGGAAGTGGAGATTGTTTTTTCTTGTTCTTGCTTTTGGTTTAGCTGCTGTTTTAAGTGTGCAAGGTATATTTTATTCTGCCCGTTCTTCATACACAAATGTTTCTGTTATAAATCAAAACTTAGCGTTTCTGTTTGTTGCTTTTATATTGGTTCTGTTTATATCTTTTGCACTTAACAGATATAGGATAGAAAAACAGATAGTTGAAGATCTTTCTAAAATTGACTATTTAACGGGCTTGTTTAATAGAAGAGAAGGTATGGAGAGATTTAATTATCTTGTTAACTATTTAAAAAGAGAAGAAAAGAGACTTTCGCTGATAATGATGGATATAGATGATTTTAAAAAGGTTAACGATAGATATGGCCACATTTGCGGAGATATGGTTTTAAAAAAGATTGCAAGTATAATAAGGTCGAACATAAGACAGACGGATATAGCAATTAGATGGGGTGGGGAAGAGTTTCTTATAATTCTTCCGAATGCAGGCAAAAGAGAAGCTTTCTCTATAGCTGAAAGGATAAGAAAAGAGATAGAAAAAGAAGAATTTAAATGTGATGATAACCTGTTTCATGTAACAATAACCGGCGGTATAGCATCTTATAATTTTGGGAAGAGTATAAAGAAAAATATAGCATCTGCAGATGAAGCCCTTTACGAAGGCAAAAGAGAGGGTAAAAATAGAAACATTATCGCTTAGTCTGCTTTTCAAGTTTTAGAAGATAGAAAAAGATAAAAAGGTTTAGAAGTATTACAAACCCTGTGATAATGTATGTTGTGCTGAATTTGTAGATAATCCCTATTTGTATGCCAAAGATTGGGCCTAATGTTCCGCCTATATCTCCCAGTAGTTGATAGACTGATACGGCTTTGCCTCTGTTTTGAAGTGGTGTTATGTCTCCAAGTATGCTTAAAAGCGAGATGTTGTTTGAACCTATTGCTATACCAAGCATGATTAAGGATACTATAACCTGAAATGAGTTTTTGGAGAATGCAAGTAAAAGAAACCCTAAAAATACTACAAGCGTTGCTGGAAATCCTATTGTTGAGCGGTATTTTAGTCTATCAACAATTCTTCCTGCTGCTATACCAAATATTCCTGATGATGCCATCATAAATGCCATTGCAAGGCCGCTTGTGAATCTTGGGTCTGGATAGATAAGAGTGATGTTTCTCTCTTTTATAAATAGGACAAGCGTTGCCATCACAACACCCTGAAGTGAAAAGAATGTTAAGAAGTTGCCCATGCTTATAACGGCTATGTCTCTGTTTGAAAACATAAATTTGAATGATTCTTTAAGGTTTATGGCATTTTTGCCTGCTGGTTTTACCTTTTCCTTGAAGAAAAATATCACAAGCAGCGCACCCAATATTGAAGCTATGGCGCTTGATAAGAAGGCTATGCAGTTTGAGATAAGACTTGACAGAATGCCACCGATTACAAGACCAGCTGGCACGCCAAGTGATAGCGCTATTCTTACTTTTGCCGTCGATTTACCGCGTGTTGCCGTCTCGGAAAGGTTTAAGGCTATTGTGTTTGCCGAAATAAAGAGAAATGCTGAACCTATGCCCCATACTATTCTGCCTAAGAAGAGAAGAATACCGTGTGGCGGAAAATAGAGCGAGACTACATACAGAATACTTCCGATGCTTTCTATGATAAGTCCTAACACTAAAGGTTTTTTGCCGCCAAAGGTGTCTATTGTTATGCCAACAAGTTGATTTATAAATACCCGTGTGAACTTGTTTGCTGAGATTATTAAACCTATGAAGAATGCTGATAAGCCAAACTCTATACCCAGAACAGGTAATATGGGAAAGACTATCCCGCCACCTATACCGCCTAAGAATACAGCTGTTGGAATTAGCCAGCCTACATCTTTTTTTCTTTTCATGGCTATTTATGATACTCCCTTTAAGAACAAGGTCAAATCTTG
>CAYTZD010000001.1:26438-45792 GCA_964442345.1 uncultured Hippea sp.
GTCAAATCTTGAAAAAACAGGGTAAAAATAGTATAAGGTGGATATGATACATCTGAAAAGTTTGGGTTTTTAAATGGACGGGAGTGATGTTAGCAGTTTTGACGAACTTGTAGGGCAGAAGCATCTCTTTGGAAAAGCCAAGCCGCTTTATCTGTTGTATCACTCCGATAGAAATCCACCGTCTCTTATTCTGTTTGGACCGCCGGGCGTTGGCAAGACAACCTATGCAAAACTTTTAGCAAAAAAGCACAATCTTGAGTATTTCTTCTTAAATGCCACCGATTGTCCTACATCCATCCTTAAAGAGACATTAAAAAAAGGCACAAAGGATAAACCGATACTTGTTGTTATAGATGAGATTCACAGATTTGACAAAAAACAACAGGATATTCTGCTGCCGTTTTTAGAAAGTGGAACTGTTATTCTTGTTGGCACTTCGACATTCAATCCTTACTTTAAGCTTACTAAAGCTTTACGCTCGCGCTGTTTTGTGTATGAATTTAAAAGGTTGACCGAAGAAGAGTTATTCAAAATAGGAAAGAGAATTATGCCCAATTTAGCTGATGATAAATTGAAAAAGCTTGTTCTTTTGGCATCTGGCGATGCAAGAAGGCTTATAAATATGCTTAAAGTTATAAAAGGGCTTGATGAGATACCTTCAAATCTGCAGGAGCTATTTGGCGTTGATTTGGGATACGATAACGAAAGTCAAAGGTATGAACTTATCTCTGCTTTTATAAAGAGTATTCGTGGAAGTGATGTTGATGCATCGTTGTATTATCTTGCAAGGCTACTTGAAGCTGGCGAAGATGCCGAATTTATAGCGCGAAGGCTTTGCATACTTGCAAGTGAAGATATAGGTTTGGCTGACAATAACGCGATTAATATAGCATCTTCTACACTTAACATTGTAAAAGAGATAGGCATGCCAGAAGCAAAGATTACACTTGCGCACTGCTGTGTTTATCTTGCAAAGGCTAAGAAGTCAAATTCCTGCTATGCTGCTATAAAAAGGGCAATATCAGACATAAAAAGTGGCAATATAATGAAGGTTCCGCACTATTTAACTCCAAAGGGAAGAAAGGATTACCTAAATCCACACAACTTTAAAGGCTCTTCTGTTAAACAGAAGTATCTTGAAAAGCCTGTTAAATACTTTGAGCCTAAGGAGAACGATACGATTTGAAGATATCCGATATCGGAGAGTTTGGACTTATTGAAGAGATAAAAAAACTAACAAAGAAGCCAAAAGGTGCAGTCGGCATAGGCGATGATTGTGCCATTATTGAATGCGGCGATAAAGAGTTGCTTGTTTCTGTTGATGCTTTGGTCGAAGGTATCCACTTCTTTGAAGATGTTAATCCTTATCTGCTTGGCAGAAAATCGCTTGCGGTCAATATAAGTGATGTTGCTGCAATGGCAGGCATTCCAAGATGGTGTTTTCTCTCGCTTAGTATTGGAAAGGGTGTTGCTAAGCAGTGGATAGACAGTTTTATGAAAGGGTTTTTAGATGTGGCAGAAAAATACAATGTCTATCTGCTTGGTGGTGATACGACTTCATCTGAAAAAACCGTGATAAATGTAACGATAATTGGTGAGAATAAGAAGGGTAAATCTATAAAAAGGTCAACGGCTAAAATCGGAGATCTTGTTGTTGTAAGTGGCATGATAGGTTGTTCTTTTGCGGGTTTTAAGGCATTAAAGGATAATATAGAAGGTTTTGAATGGTTGAAGGATAAACATTTAAATCCAAAGCCTATGGTTGAAGAAGCCTTGAAGTTAAAGGATATAGCAACGGCAATGATAGATATAAGCGATGGGCTTATCCAAGATTGTGGCCATATAGCAAAATCAAGCAAGGTAGGAATAGAGTTATTCTGGGACAAAATACCGTTTTGTGATACCGATATTGCAACAGAAGAAGAGATGTTGTGTGGCGGTGAAGATTATCAGATTCTTGCAACTGTCAAAAGCGATGCTATCTTGCCTGAGGGTTTTTATGTTATAGGAAGGGTTGTTGAAGGTGAAGGTGTTGTTCTTTTAAAAGATGGCAAAAAAGTAAAACTCAAAGATTGTGGTTATAGACATTTCTAAGGAGAGAAATAGATGGGCGGATTAAACTATGAATTTGCGCTGATAGCTATCTCTCTGATTGCAAGTGCATTCTTCTCATCAAGCGAGACGGCTTTGACTTCTTTAAGCCCGCTTAAGGTTGCTCAAATCATAGAAAATGGTGGCAAGGAAGCTAAATACTTCTCTATCTGGATGAATCATCCGAATAAGATGCTTAACACAATCCTTATAGGAAACAATGTTGTGAACATTTTTGCTTCTGTTTTGGCTGGTGATATTGCAATGAAGATTTCAGGCTCTACGCAGCTTGCACTAACTACGACGATTATGACGATTCTTATTCTCTTTTTTGGTGAGATTACGCCCAAAACATTTGCAAAGCACAATGCCGAGAGTTTTGCCCGTCTTTCTATAAGAATTTTGGTGCTTTTTTATTATCTATTCTATCCTTTTACTTACATCATCAATCTTTTTGCTAAAGGTGTGATAAAGCTTGCAGGCGGTAAGGTTGATAAAGAAAAGCCGTTAATTACAGAAGATGAGCTTGAATTTATGATAAGCGTTAGTCAAAAGGAAGGGATTTTGGAAGATAAGACAAAGGAGATGATGCATAACATTATCGACTTTAAGAGTGTGTCGGTTAAGGAGATAATGGTGCCAAGAACAGAGATGGTCTGTATTGAGATAAACAGAAGCATCTCTGATTTGCTTGATTTGATAGAAGAACACGAATACTCAAGGATACCAGCATACGAAGGCAAACTTGATAACATTGTTGGCATTATCTATATTAAAGACCTTATAAAGAAGCTTAAAGAGAAAAGTATCGAGTATATAAATTTAAGGGAGATATTAAGGGAAGCGATGTTTGTGCCTGAAACAAAGCATATTTATGACTTGTTTAAAGAGTTTCAGGCAAAAAGGGTGCATGTGGCTATCGTAATCGATGAGTATGGCGGTGTTGCAGGTCTTGTTACGATGGAAGATATTTTGGAAGAGATTGTTGGTGAGATAAGGGATGAGTATGATGAGAAGGAAGAAGATGAATTCATAAAGGTTGGTGAAGATAGGTTTATCGTTGATGCGGGAATGGATTTGGATGATTTCTGCGAGAATTTGGGTATAGAGAAAACCGAAGAGATGGAAGAGTATGAAACGGTTGCGGGTCTTGTGTATGATCTGGCGGATAGAATCCCAACAGAAGGCGATGAATTTGAGTTAGAAGGCAAATACAGAATAAAGGTTCTTAAAGTCTCTGGAAAGAAAATTGAAAAGGTAGAGGTGAGAAAAATTGAACAGAACTAAACTGATAGCTCCATCTTTGCTCTCTGCTGATTTTTTGCATCTTGAAGATGAGATTAAGGCAGTGGTAGATGCAGGATGTGATATGCTTCATCTTGATATAATGGATGGGCATTTTGTTCCTAATATGACCTTTGGGCCATTTATTGTAAAGCAGATAAAAAGTATATCAAAGGTGCCTTTGGATGTTCATCTGATGATAGAAAAGCCTGATTTGTGGATTGAAAGATACATTGAAGCTGGCGCAGACTATCTCAGTGTCCATTTTGAAGCCGATAACCATTTGAATAGAACGCTTAATAGGATTAAAGAGTTAGGCGCAAGACCGTGCGTTGTTATCAATCCGTCAACAAGTCCAGAAAATCTTGAGTATCTGCTTGATATTGTTGATATGGTGCTTGTTATGAGTGTTAATCCCGGCTTTGGCGGTCAGAAGTTTATTGAAAGTTCCATCAGAAAGATAGAGTGGCTAAATAAATTTAGAGAAAAAAACAAACTAAATTATCTGATTGAAGTTGACGGTGGCGTTAATTTGGATAATATTGGCAGGTTATCAGAAGCTGGAGTTGATGTGTTTGTTGCAGGCAGTGCAATATTCTCAACAGACAATTACAAAAAGACTATTGCTAAAATGAAGGAGAAGATATGATTAGTGTTGTTGTGCCAGTTTATAACGAAGAAGAGAATGTGGGCATTTTGTATGAGAAGATAAAAAAAGTGATGGAAGAGAATGGTTATGATTATGAGATAATATTTGTTGACGACGGATCAACGGATAAGACATTTGAAAAGTTAAAAGAGATAGCAGAGAAGGATAAGAAATTTAAGGTTATACGGTTTAGAAGAAACTTTGGTCAGACGGCTGCAATGGCTGCAGGGTTTGATTATGCCAAAGGTGAGATAATCGTCAGTATGGATGGCGATCTGCAGAACGACCCAGAAGATATACCAAAGCTTATTGATAAATTAAACGAAGGCTACGATGTTGTAAGCGGTTGGAGAAAGAACAGACAAGATGAGCCAAAACGCGTCTTTTTGTCTAAGGTTGCCAATAAGATTATAAGCAAGATAACGCATGTTGAGCTGCACGATTACGGCTGTTCTTTGAAGGCGTATAAAGCGTGTGTTGCCAAAAACCTGCATATGTATGGTGAAATGCACAGGTTTATTCCTGCTTTGGCAAACATCTACGGTGCAAATATAGCAGAGATTCCCGTTAGGCATCATCCAAGAAAGTTTGGTAAAAGTAAATATAACCTATCAAGGACTTTTAGGGTTATTGTCGATTTGATACTTGTCTATTTTATGCAGAAGTTTATGACCAGACCCATACACTTCTTTGGTATTTTTGGATTTTTTATGACTTTTATAGGTCTTTTGATAGATGGTTATCTGGCGTTTGAGAAGCTGTTTTTCGGCGTATCTATCGGCAATAGGCCACTTTTGCTTTTAGGTATTCTTCTGATTCTAACAGGCGTAAATTTTCTTGGTATTGGTATAATAAGCGAGATATTAACCCGTATTTACTATGAAAGCCAAGACAAAAAGATATATAATATTTTGACCATTCTGAATGATGATAAAGAAAAATCCGATTAGGTCTATAGTTTTTGGATTCCTTATCGTTATCTTGATGGGCGCTTTTCTTCTTATGCTTCCGTTGAGCTCAAAAGATGGCAACCTTGATATTGTTGATGCCCTGTTTATGTCAACATCTGCCACATGTGTTACTGGCCTTTCAGTTATAAGTTTAGCGAAACTTACGCTGTTTGGTCAGCTTGTGATACTTGCTTTAATTCAGGTTGGCGGATTTGGTTATATGAGTATGACATCGCTGATATTTTTGACATTTAAAAAACACCTTTCATATAGGGATAAGCTGATTCTAAAGGAAGCTTTAAGCTATCCTGAGATACATTCAATAACGGGTTTTTTTAAAAGAATAATGATTTTTGCCGTTATGTGTGAGATTGTTGGTGCTTTTCTTCTCTTTTTTGTGTTTTATCCGAAGATGGGAATAGAAAAGGGTATCTATTATGCTATTTTTCATTCAATAAGCGCTTTTAATAATGCTGGATTCTCTCTATTTTCCAATTCGCTTGTTGGCTATAGGTATGATTTACTTTTAAACTTTACGATAATGGCTTTGATTGTTGTTGGTGGCATAGGATTTGTCGTAATTGATGAACTGTATCTTTTCAAAAAAGGTAAAATAAGGTATCTCTCTTTGCATGCAAAGACAGTTCTTTTAAGCACGGCTGTTTTGATATTTTCTGCTGCAATACTAATTTATGCAATTGAGAGAGATGGGATTTTGGCAAATCACGGCTTTTTTAAGGATATGCTTGTTAGTCTGTTTCAAAGCATAACGACAAGGACGGCAGGCTTTAATACTGTTGATTTAAGCTATATGCATAACTCAACGCTGTTTTTATTTGTTATGCTGATGTTTATCGGAGCATCGCCAGCTTCCACAGGTGGCGGGATAAAGACAACAACGGCTGCTGTAGTGTTTTTAGCGATGTATTCATACATTTCAGGTGAGAAAGAAGTTGTTGCATTCAAAAGAAAGATACCCGATGAGACGGTCTATAAATCCTTTGTTGTTATGGTGCTTTCGTTTATGGTTGTGTCGCTGTCTGCCTTTGTTTTGAGCGATATTGAAAAGGTAGGCTTTTTGGCTGCTTTGTTTGAGAGTGTTTCTGCCTTATCAACGGTCGGATTGTCTATAAGCAAAACTTCGTTAAGCCTTTCTGCAGGTTTTAACGATTTTGGAAAATTACTTATAACGCTGCTTATGTTTGTGGGAAGGGTAGGTTTGTTTAGTTTTTCTGTTGCACTATTCAGGAAGAAGGTTTTAAGAAGCTATAGGCTTCCTGAAGGGAGAATTTTTGTATGAATGAACTGTTTTGTGTGATAGGTTTGGGTAGATTTGGAAAAAGCGTTGCACAAAGACTTGTTGAGCTTAAAAAGGATGTTATATGTATAGACAAAGACGAAGATATCGTTAAAGAGATGGCAGAATTTGTGCCTTTGGTCTATCAAGCGGATTGCACAGATGAGAAGGTTTTAAAAGAGATAGGCGTAGATAATGCAACAACGGCCGTTGTATCTGTAGGAAACGACATAGAAACAAGCGTCTTAAGTGTGGCTATACTGCATGGGTTTGGTATAAAAAGCATCTATGCAAAAGCGATAAATACCTTACACGGCAGGGTGCTTGCAAAGGTTGGAGCAACAAGGGTCATATTTCCAGAGAAGGAGAAGGGAATAGACCTTGCAAACCACTTGGCAGGTATAGATATAATCGAAGCGATAGATTCAACAGGCAATTATGTGCTTGCAAAGATTTCAGCACCTGAGATATTCTTTGATAAAAGCATTGTTCAGCTTGATGTTAGAAAAAGGTTTGGTTTGACGATAATAGCTATAGAGAGAAACAACAAGATAGACATAAACCCATCGCCGAATGAAGTTATACAGGAAGGCGATATGTTGCTTGTTGTTGGTGCTAAATCCGATGTTGAGAAGGTGGGTAAATGATGGAATTTGGTTTAAAATGGCTTGCATTTGAGATAACGCCGAGATGCAATCTGAACTGTATTCACTGCAGGACAAACGCTTCTATGAATTTGAAAGATGTTTTAAGCTTTGAAGATATAACAAAAACAATTGATGAGATATCAAAGGAGTTTAAGCCTGTTGTTGTTTTGACTGGTGGTGAGCCACTTTTAAGGGATGATGTTTTTGAGATTGCGGCTTACATTAAGGGTAAGGGTATGAGAGTAGGGCTTGCCACAAACGGCACACTTGTAGATAAAAATACGGCAAAAAGGATAAAAGAGCATTTTGATATAGTCTCTCTTTCACTTGATGGTTCAACTTTTGAAGTGCATGATAATTTCAGGCAGGTTAAAGGCGCTTTTGATGCCGTTATTAAGGCTGCTAAAAACCTAAAAGAAGCAGGCGTTGAATTTATAATAAATTCATCTTTTACAAAGAGAAACCAGCACGATATAGAAAATACCTATAAGCTTGCAAAGTCTCTTGGTGCTAAAGCGTGGTATATGTTTATGATTGTGCCAACAGGCAGGGCAGAAGAGATATTTAATGAATTAATAGATAAAAAGGATTATCAGGATATTCTAAGATGGCACTTTTATATGGAACTAAAAGAGAAGGATATACTTGTTAGACCAACATGCGCACCTGAGTATTACGCGCTTGTCGATATAGAATCAAAAAAGACAAGTGTTGATTTTAAAAGAAGAACGCTAAAATTTTCAACAGGCGGTGCAAAGGGTTGTGTTGCAGGCCAGTTAATTGCGTTTATAGGTTATGATGGAAGTATAAAGCCGTGTAGCTATTTTTTAAGGACGGCAGGCAATATCTTAACCGATGGGTTTTTGAATGTGTGGCATAACTCTGAGATCTTTAAAAATTTAAGGGATTTTTCCTTGTATGAGAAGTGTTCAAAGTGTAGATATGTAAATGTGTGCGGTGGCTGCAGGGCAAGGGCTGATGCCTATTTTGGCGATTATCTGGCTTTAGACCCATACTGCTTTGTGGAGGTGCCAAACTATGAAAACAAACGACTTTAAGCTTTTGAAGGAGAGAATAGAGAAATCAGAAAGCTGTCTGTTCTTAACCAGTGCAGGCATGAGTGCAGATAGCGGCATTCCAACATTCAGAGATAAAGAAGGTTATTGGCGTAACTTTCCCGTTTTTAAAAGACTTGGCCTTGATGCTATAGATCTTGCAAATCCGCATGCTTTCCAGACAAAGCCGCAATATGCTTGGGCGTTTTATGAATGGAGAAGAAGAAACGCTTACGAGAATAAGCCGCATAAAGGTTATCATGTGATAAACAGAATGATTAAAGAAGTGTTTAAAAAATCGTTTGTTCATACAACCAATACGGACGGCTATCACATAATATCAGGCCTTGATGAATCGAAAGTGTATGAAGTGCACGGTTCTATGTGGAGACTTCAGTGTATGCGTGGAGCTGCCTGTTCTTATGGTGTTAAGGAGAATAGAGATGTGCCGTTGTGCGATTTGGATTATGAGACGATGATTGCGACCAATTTGCCTAAATGTCCTGTCTGTGGTGAGCTTCTGCGTCCCAATATTTTGATGTTTGGTGATTGGTATTATGTTGAAAACGAGTATCAGATAAGCAACTATCATAGTTTTGTTAACGATGTGGGTGTGCCTGATTTAATCTTTCTTGTTGGTTCAAGTTCAGCTGTGCCAACAAACGATTACATAGCAAGCAGATTTCAATCGAAAGGCTCATTCGTTGTTACGATAAATCCAGATCCATCATCAACAGCGGTATGCAAACCCAATCTGTTTATCCAAAAGAAGGCTAAAGAGACATTTGAGATGATAGAAGAGATGATATTTTAGCCTACAACCTTGTTTTTGCCTTCTGCTTTTGCTTGATACATTCTTTTGTCTGCTATTTTGATAAGTTCTGCTATATCCTTTGGATTGTCTTTTGTTGATGATATACCTATGCTTACCGTGCAGCAGACGGAAAACCCCTTCTTTTCATCGTATAAGATTCTGCTTGCTTCTATGTTTTTTCTTATTCTTTCTGCAACTTGATATGCTTTGTCTTTATTCGTATTTGGCAAAATTACGATGAATTCTTCACCACCGAATCTTACAGCTATATCTACATTTCTTATACTATCTTTTATTATTTTGGCTATCTCTTTTAATACCTTGTCGCCTGTATCGTGTCCGTAGGAGTCGTTTACTCTTTTAAAATTGTCTATGTCTATCATTAGAAGCGAAAGCCCTTGTTTGAATCTGTTGGCTCTTTTAAGCTCTTTGCATAGAAATAATTCTATATATCTTCTGTTAAACAGTCCCGTTAATGGGTCTGTTATTGTCTCTTTTAACAATTCGGTATTTTTTCTTTTTAGGCATAATAGCTGTCTTTCTTTTAAGGCTGCCATTGTTATTGGTGTCTCAAACTTTGATAGGATCTCAAGGTCTTCTGATGTGTTTATCTTGGTTGGGCTTAGAATCATAAAACAGGCACCCAAATATTTGCCATCTAAATCTAAGATGGGAAAAACATAAGCAGGGTCTTTGATGTCAAATAAACGATGAAGCATAGATGGTTCGTAAAAGATTGCACCTTCCTTCAAATAGCTTGACGAATTTAGAAGCATTCTCACCTTTTCTTCATCTTCGATAAAATCAACACTGTCTGTCTCAGAATCTAAAACTATGATGTATTGTTCGTTGTCGTCTGATAAGAATACCTTTATTGATTCTATCCTGTAAAATTGATTTAGTGAGTTTGCTACTTTATGGGTTACATTAAAGAAGCTCTCCTGTAGGGCAACAATTTTCATAGCTTCTTCTAAAGCAAAGTTTATCCTTGATAGTTTTGCAACATTTTGCGTGTATCTGAAGTTTTGGAATAGTCCACACTCTAAATCTCTCATTTTCTCGATTATTGGCTTTATGAAATCTTCTTTGATTATAGAACCGTGTTGTGGAGCTATAAGCTTTATTTTGTATCTTTCTATATTGTCAAGACCATGATTGAGTATCGTTGAACTTGGCATGTAATGTTGATGGAATATTTTTAGTTTTTCGAAATAGTCGTCTGCACTTTTTGCAAACAGCTCAAATTCTTCAGTAAATCCGCCAAACAGATCGCTTGAAAATAGCGTTTTTGTCTTTGTATCGTATGTGCAGAATGCACCAGGAAAATGAAGATATGGCGTAAAGATAAATTCAAGCCTTCTATTTAAAGCCTTCAGTTTCCAGCCGTTTTCTTCTACTTCGTATAGTTTTATCTTCCAGTTGTAATGTTTAAGCAAAGCCCACGCCCGCCAGTGGGTTATCAAGGTTAAGTCGTCTCTGTTTATATCTTCGATTAGGTAATCCACAGACGCTGTTATATCTGGGTCTTGATGGTGGCAGATAATGTATTTGATATTTTTTAAATCGGTTATCTTTTCTATCTTTGATTTCACGATAGGGTAGGTAAGTCTTGATCCAGGATCCAATACAATAGATTCATCAGAGTTGTTTATAAAATAGACATGGCATTGGAATTTATCGTTTTTTAATTCTGATCCAACCCAATATACATCTTCTGCTATCTCTACAGGGTTTTTAAGATCCATTACTCTCCCTGTGTTTTATTGCCTTTTCCCATAGTGATTCAAGGTTGTATTCTTCTCTTTTATCTTGGCTAAACAGATGAATAACAACATCATAGCAGTCTATTAAAGTCCAACTGCCGTCTTGTGTCTCTTCAATATGGTGTATATCTATACCGCTTTTTTTAATCTCATCGTAGATGGCATAAACCTGCTTGCTTGAGCTAACCGTCCCTATCACAAAGAAATCAAAAATAGAAGATTGGTTTCTTAAATCTATGCTGACTATATCTTCTACCTTTTTATCGTTTAAGATTTGAATGATTTTGTCTTTCACTGGTATAACCTCTTCTCTTTTATGAAATTTTCAACTTTTTCAGGCACAAGGTATTTTATGCATTCGCCGTTTCTTACCTTTCTTCTTATCATACTTGATGATACATCAAAAGCAGGTGGCGTGTAAATATAAATCTTTCTTTTTTGCGTTGGATACTCTCCACTTTCGTGTATCTCTTCAAAATCTACAAGGTCTGCATATTTGCTTAAGATGATCTTTGTGTCGTATTCTGGTCTTCTTATCACGATAAATGTTATCTCATTCACCAATCTTTTGTAATCCTTCCATAGATTCAGATAGTAAAATGCATCGGTTCCAACGATAAAAAACAGATTATCTTCTTTTAGCTGACTTTTTAATTCGCCAATCGTATCAATTGTATAATTAACCCTGTTTGAATCTATTTCAAGTCTTGAGATTTCAAAAAACTTTAACCCTTCGATTGCAAGTTTAAGCATCGTATATCTATATTCTGCATTTGCCACATTGTCCTTTTTGTGTGGTGGTATGCCCGTTGGCAAAAATATTACTTTATCCAATTTGAATGTCTCATAGACGCTTATGGCTCCTCTTATGTGGCCTATGTGAACGGGATTGAATGTCCCGCCGAATATTGCTATTCTCACTCTCTTATCTGCCCATTTCCAATTATCTTGTATTTGTATGTTGTAAGTTCTTTTAATCCTGCAGGCCCACGAGCGTGCAATTTATTTGTGCTTATGCCTATCTCAGCGCCAAATCCGAATACACCGCCATCTGTAAAGCGTGTTGATGCATTTACATAGACGCAGCTTGCATCCACTTCATCTAAGAATCTCTCTGCATTCGTGAAGTTTTCCGTGATAATGGCTTCTGAGTGTTTTGAACCATGTCTGTTTATATGTTCTATTGCTTCGTCTAAACTGTCAACGACCTTTATCGATAGTATTAAATCTAAATACTCCTCATCCCAGTCCTTATCCGTTGCTTCTTTTATGTTGGATAGTATTTTAATTGTTTTGGGACATCCTCTTAGTTCAACTTCTGCTTTGTCCATTAATTCTTTAAATCTTGGTAAAAACTCTTCTGCTATATCTTTATGAACAAGCAGTGTCTCCATAGCGTTGCAAACACCTGGGCGTTGAACCTTGGCATTGTATGAGATATTTAAGGCTTTTTCCGTGTCTGCATATTTGTCTATGTATGTGTGGCATAAGCCTTTGTCGTGCTTTATAACTGGCATGGTTGCATTTTCTGAGACGAATTTTATTAAGCCTTCGCCGCCTCTTGGCACGATTGTGTCTATGTATTTATCCAGCTTTAGCATATATAAAACGGCGTTTCTGTCTGTCTCATCGATGAAGCTTATAGCGTTTTCATCTATTTTGTTTTTGGTTAGCGATTCCTTTATCAATTCAACCAAAAACTTGTTTGAATTTATCGCTTCTTTTCCGCCTTTTAAGACGGTGCTGTTGAACGATTTTAAGCACAAAATCGCTGCATCTACGGTTACATTGGGTCTTGATTCATAGATTATGCCTATCGTCCCAATTGGAACCCTTACCTTTTCTATTTTAAGTCCATTCTCCAATCGCCAGCCGTCTATTACTTCACCAACAGGGCTTTTAAGCTTCTTTACAGTCTCAACGGCTTCGATTATTCCGTCTATGCGTTTGTCGTTTAGAAGCAGTCTGTCAATTAGAGCGCTTTTTAGGTTGTTCTCTTTTGCTTTTTTTATGTCTATCTCGTTGAACTCTTTTATCTTTTCTCTATTTTTGTCGATTAAAGTCTTTAGATCTTCAAGCGTTGCGTTTATTCTATCTTCGCCTATCTTTGATAAACCAAAAAACGCCTGATGCGCTTTTTTGCATAGGTTTTCTATCTTCTCTTTCAGCATTTTTACACCTCATCTGTATAGTCTGAAGACCTGCTCGGCAACGACGGCAGGTTTCTCTTCGCCTTTTATCTCAACGATTATCTTGTAAATTATCTCAACGGAATCGCCCAAATTTTCTATCGATAAGGGTATAAGCTTTGCTCTGATGTATGAATTGACTTTTACAGCGTTTGGAAACCTTACCTTGTTAAGTCCATAATTTAGGCGATACTTCATCTTTGGGTAGTGTTTTTCAAAAAATGCAGGGTCGTTGCTCTTTGTCAAAAATGGTATGAGAGATAATGTTAAAAATCCGTGAGCCACCGTTGTTTTGAAAGGTGATTCTCTCTTAGCTTTTTCTGGGTCTGTGTGTATCCACTGCTTATCGGAAGTTATCTCAGCAAACCTATCAATCAATTCTTGGTCTATCTTGAACCATTCACCCGTATAGACGATAGAATTTAGCTTTGTTTTGTAAAACTCTATTAATTCATCGAATTCATCAGCCATCTTCAACCACCGACATATTGTCTATGTGTATTATATCGTCTGAATATTTGTATCCTAAGATGTTTACTATCTCTTTTGAATGTTTGCCTTTGATTTTTTCTATCTCGCTTGAGTCGTAATTTGTTATACCTTTGGCTATAAGTATGCCGTCTTTGTCTTCTATGTTGATTATATCGCCTCTGCCGAAGCCACCAAATACCTTGACTATACCGCTTGGCAGAAGGCTTTTATGTTTTTTTATGCTCTCTTTTGCGCCATCGTCTATAACGACAACGCCGCTTGGCGAACAGTTCAATATCCAGGATTTTTTTGATTTTAACGGATTTTTTATCGGTTCAAAGAATGTAAAATGAAAATTATCGTCTTCAAATAGCTTTTTTAGACTATCCTTTTTCTTGCCGTTGATTATACATGCTAACTTGCCTGTTTCTGCTGCGTTTAGGCCTGCTTCTATCTTTGTTTTTATGCCGCCACTGCCAAGTTCGCTGTTTTCTCCTATCTCTATATCTGTCTCTTTTGTTATTTTTTCTATCAAAACGGCATCTTTATCTGTAGGTTTTTTTGAATAGACGCCATCTATATTGCTTAAGATTATCAATGCGTCTGCTTCTGCAAGATTGAGAAGGTGGAACGAGAGATTGTCGTTGTCGCCGAATCTTAACTCTTTTATAACGACTGTGTCGTTTTCGTTGATTATTGGTATAATTTTCCATTTTATAAGCGTAAGCAGCGCATTTTTTGCGTTTATGAACCTTCTTCTGTTTTGAATATCATCGACCGTGATAAGAAGTTGCGCTATTTTTAGATCGTGTTTTTCAAAGAGTTTTTCATAAAGCTCTATTAATTTTGGTTGGCCTATACCTGCCAAAGCCTGCAGACTTACAATATTGTCTGGGCGTTTTTTTAGCTTTAAAATATTCATTCCGCAGGCTACTGCGCCACTTGATACGATTATAATCTCTTTATTTTCCTTAATAAGATTGAAAATATTATCGACTATGTTTGCAACTGTTTCTTTGTTTATGCTGCCTTCTTCTGCTATTACGCCGCTGCCTATCTTTATTACGATTCTTTTTGCCTGCTTCAGTTTTTTTCTAAATTCTCGCTTATCCATTTCAATAATGGTTTTAAGTTTTTCTTTTTTAAGGCGCTTATGAAAAATACCTTTTCGCCTTTGAACATCTCTTTATACGAATTTTCGTTTATCTGTTCAAGTAAATCTATTTTATTTAGCACTACGGCTCTTTTTCTGTTTAGCATTTCTGGATTATAATTTTTTAACTCTTCTATTAACTTTGAAAATTTTTCCTTTGGATTGTCTGTAATATCTAAAACAAAAAGTAAAAGTGTTGTTCTTTCTATATGTTTTAAGAATCTTAGACCTAACCCTTTGCCTTTGCTTGCACCTTCTATGATACCTGGTATATCGGCAATTATAAAATCCCTATCGTTAAAATAGACATACCCAAGATGCGGTGTTAGGGTTGTAAAAGGATAATTGGCAACTTCTGGTTTTGCATCTGATACGGCTCTAATAAGTGATGATTTGCCAGCATTTGGAAAACCTACAAGGCCAACATCGGCAAGCAGTTTTAATTCAAGCTTTATTTTTTTCTCTTCGCCCTTTTTACCGGGATATGCTATGCGTGGAGCCCTATTTGTTGGTGTGGCAAATGCTGCATTGCCTTTACCACCCTTGCCGCCCTTTGCAACAACAACACGCTGGCCATCTTCTGTTAAGTCAGCAATTATGTTATCTTCTTCGTCTTTTACTATACAGCCTATGGGAACCTTGATTATTAAATCTTCGCCACTTCTGCCGGTTTTGTTATTTGAACCACCAGGTTTGCCGTTTTCTGCTTTGAAGTGCCTTTTGAAACGAAAAAGCCTCAAAGTGTTTTCATCCTTTGAGGCTTCTAAAATTACATCGCCGCCTTTTCCACCGTCTCCGCCGTCGGGACCGCCCTTTGGGACATACTTCTCTCGCCTGAAGCTTACTATGCCTCTGCCACCATCTCCTGCTTTTACATAGATCTCAGCATAATCTATGAACATTTATTTAAGGATAAACGCTAACGAACTTCTTACCAAGTTTTTCTTCAAACTTAACCGTTCCGCTTACCAATGCAAAGAGTGTGTCATCTTTTCCTTTACCTGTGTTTTTGCCTGGATGCCACTTTGTTCCGCGCTGTCTTACCAAGATTTCACCAGCCTTTACCCTTTGCCCGTCGGCCCTTTTTACGCCTAAGCGTTTGCCTATACTATCTCTTCCGTTTTTGGTTGAACCAAGACCTTTTTTATGAGCCATCTATTTCCCCCTTATGATACTATCTTTGTGATTTTAACTTCGGTGAAATACTGCCTATGACCCTTCTTCCTTTTGTATCCCTTTCTCCTTTTGAACTTAAACACGATAATCTTTTTCGCTTTGGCTGTCCTGATAACCTTTGCTTCTACTTTGGCGTTTTCTACATAAGGATTGCCAACTTTATCGCCAACCATCAATACCTTATCAAAGCTTATCTCGCTTTTTGGTTGCGCATCAAGTTTTTCAACCCTTATCACATCGCCTTCTTTTACGATGTATTGTTTACCGCCTGTCTCTATAACTGCGAACATTCCAGACACCTCTTTTCCCTTTCGTTTTGCCAAAAGCTTTTACAAAATTTGATTTGCTTTGTCAATTGTTTTACAATTTTTAATCATGCTGAATGTCAATTTTTGGTTAAGGCAGCTTCTTAAAGAGTGGCTGTTTCTGTTTTCTACCATAGGTGTTATTATAACAAGCATATATTTAAAACGCATTCCACATTATAGCTTATCAGATTTCAATATTTTGTTTGTCATATTCAGCTTTCTTGTTGTTTTAGAAGGACTTAAAAAAAGCAAGGTTCTTTATGTTGTTGCAGCCAAAATCGGCACTGGAAGGTTTGTTGGTTTGAAACTTATCTTTCTTACGCTTGTTCTTGCTATGTTTTTAACCAACGATATATCGCTTCTGCTTATTGTTCCTATAACGATTTTAATGGATATTGAGAATAAGGATATGCTTGTGATTTTAGAAGCTATTGCTGCTAACGCTTCAAGCGCTCTTCTGCCGAGTGGAAATCCGCAAAATATGTTTATCTACTGGTTTTACGATTTGAATTTGCTTAAATTCATTAAAGCCATATATCCGTTTACGCTTGTCTCTATTGTTCTTCTTGTTGTTTTTGCTCTGTTTTTTAAGTTTAAAGGCAAAGCTTTGGATATATCGCATTCTATTAAGCCTAATTACAAGGTTTATCTTATTCTACTTGCACTGATGATATTGGTAATATTAAAGTTTGTTCCAATATGGTCTGCTTTGATTGTTGTATTTTATGTAGTTTTATTCGATAGAGATGCTTTGAGAATAGACTATTTTCTGCTTGGTATATTCTTTATGTTTTTTGGATTTACGGATAATTTAAGTCATATATTGAAGTTTAGTTTTACAAAAGGCGATAGTGTGTTTGTCTTTTCTGCGCTGTTTAGTCAGTTGATAAGCAATGTGCCTGCAGCTTTATTTTTTGCAGATTTTACAAACAATTGGAAAGATCTTTTATGGGGAGTAAGTGTCGGTGGTTATGGCAATCTTATAGGTTCTTTGGCTAACTTGATTGCCTATCGTATGTATATCTCGCATGTTGAAAGAAGCAGGAGATTTTTGTGGAAGTTTATGGCTGTTGGTTATCTCTTTTTCTTTTGCCTATTTCTGTTTAAGATTTTGATAGAATAACAAATTTGAATGTGATAAAATCGTGCGAAAACAAGGAAAGGTAAACTAAATTGGATCTATTTGAACTTGCAGAAACACAAGGTGCTAAAAGATTTCTGAATATAATTGTAAATGGCAAAGAGATAAAGAAAGCATCGTTTTTGGATTTATTCCCACCTGAGAAGTTTGATGAATTATATTTAATAAGCTATGTCTCGTCTTATAAATTTTTCTTTGAGAATACAAAACCGTTTAAAAAGGTTGTTCTTGTTCTTGGCGAAGAAGAGAGCGCTTCAAAATTTCTATCGTTTAATTTTAGAGAGATAGAAGATATTTTGAAAGAGATAAAGGATGTTGAGATAGCAAACAAGATAATTAACGGTTCTATCAAGTTTAGGTATATATCCGAAGATTACAGGCTTCACTCAAAGATATACTTTGCAAAAGGAAAGGACGGCAATAGGGTTGCTGTTGGTTCTGCAAATTTTACTTCGTCGGCTTTTGAATCTAATCAGTTTGAAGAATTGTTGGTATTCGATGAAGAACCTTACATCTCAATTTATGAGAAAAGGGTTCAGGCTTTAATTGAAAAGTCAAAAGAGCTTTTTACAAAAAGGGTTATAGATAAGATAAAGGAATCTTTGATTGAAGCTGATTCTGTCTATTCGAATAAGATTGAAAAAAGCAAGATAGAAGCAGGCAGTGTAAAAGCAGAAAAGATAGAAAAAAGCATTATAAGTGCAGACAACCTGCAAGCCAAACAGATATCAAATAGCATACTGCTTAATACGGGAGTTATCCTATCGGATAAAGATAAACAGGAGATAGCCATTGAGAAATGTATTAATGCAACAGAAACAATTGCAAAACCTGAACTGCTTGTTGAAAAACTTGAGAAAGAGAAGGATGAGATTTACAAGATAGAAGAAGAGATAAAAACGACAAATGAACTGATAGAGAAGATAACAAAAAGCAAGAATAAGCGGTTAATCTTTAAGCCTAAAAGTGAGATAAAGAAGATTTCAGAAGCGATAAAGGTATCTGTGGTGAGAACTTCTCAAAAAAGCGAAGAGTACATCAAAAGAAGAAGGGTTTTTATATTTAAAAATTACGATATTTTTGAGCAAGAAGGCGATAATCTTGTCTTGCTGCTTTCGAATATGCCAAATAAGGAGAAGTTAAGCGATCAGATTAGAAGATTAAGGGCGTTTATAAAAAGTTATGCGCTTTTCACGGTGAATAAGGATCCAAACAACGAAAAAAGGGTTACAGAATCCATTCTGTTTTCTTTGATGTCCGTATTTATATGGCTTATGCGCAATAAGACTGCAGATTTATACGGAAAAGAGAAGCTTGCAGAGATACCGCTAATGCTGATTATAGGCGGCCAGGCAAATACCGGTAAGTCTAAGTTGCTGTTCTTTATAAATAAGCTGCTTGGGAATAACTACGATGTTTACAATTATCAAGAGATAGATGTAAGAGGCCAAAGAATCATAGCAGATATGCTTGAGACGGAAAATATATTCCCGTTGCTTGTTGATGAAGTTGAACAGAAGCTGTTTGATAGCAGCACCGGTCAGATGTTGATTAAAAGCGCAACCAATAAGCTTGTAAATCCGCATCCGTGCTTTATAGGAACAACGAATAAGGAATTTAGCCCAAGAGCAGAAATAGTCAGAAGACTATATTACATAAACTTCACCGACCCATTTCTTATGGGTTATAGCGAAGAGAAAAAGAAGGCTGATAAGTATTTAAGCGAAGAAGTGGGCGATATAGATGATACAATATTTAAGTATTTTGTGGCTGAGATGCTTGAGATAATAAGAAAAGACAGCGAGAACTTTTTTATGATTAGCGACCCTTTGTTTTATGGAAGGAAGATATTGAAAAAGATGTTTGAAGATAATGGACTTGACTCATCTTGCGTAAGTGATGAATTTCTGGGTGATTTTTACAGAACAAGCAGCATAGAATGGAAAAATATATTTATATACCACAGGGAGTTGTTTAAGTTAAGCAAGGACGAAGACGAAGAATTGTATCTTGTGGATTTGAACTCTATAGCTCAGGATGTGGGATACAAAAGAAGAGCCGAAGCTTTAAGAAACAAACTGCCACCAGATGTCCTGAAAAGCTCACAGGAGCCTGTAATCGCATTAAGAAAAGACAAGTTTTTAGATTTTATCGGCATAAAAGACCCAAAGGATAAAGGTTTTAAAAAGATATTCTCATTTTTTGGATTGAATAAGTGAAATTATCCTAAAATAGGTGTTGACTTTTGCCTGATGTTTGTGTATATAAATCGTGCGTGCCGAGATAGCTCAGTTGGTAGAGCAAGGGACTGAAAATCCCTGTGTCGGCGGTTCGATTCCGTCTCTCGGCACCATTAAAAAGCCTGT
>CAYTZD010000002.1:0-2670 GCA_964442345.1 uncultured Hippea sp.
CATCCAAAAGAGATAGCAGAGATTCACAAATCATACCTTGATGCAGGCGCAGATATAATCGTAACAAACACATTCGGCGCAAATCCTATAAAACTTGCAGAGTTTGGCCTTGAAAGTGAAGTGTATAAGATAAACTATGAAGCTGTAAGACTTGCAAAGGAAGTCGTCAAAGACAAAGGGTTTGTCTCTTTATCCGTTGGTCCAACGGGTAAGTTTATAGAGCCAGTGGGAGAAGCAGAATTCGATTATATAAAAGAAGTATTCAAAAAACAGATAAAGCCTGCTGTCGATGCCGATGTTGATCTATTCTCTCTTGAAACATTTATGGACATAAAAGAGCTAAAAGCCGCAATAGTTGCAATCAGAGAGCTAACAGACAAACCAATTATAGCGATGATGACATTTGCCGAAGACGGCAGAACAATACTCGGCACATCACCCGAAGTATTCGCAAAAACGATAGAGTGCATGGATGTTGATGTTATTGGAGCAAACTGCTCTGTGGGTCCTGACCTTCTAAATGAATTCGTAAAAAGGATGGCAGCCGTTACAGAGATGCCACTAATTATTCAGCCCAATGCTGGCATACCAAGACTTGTTGACGGTAAAACGATATTCCCTGTAGGCCCTGAAGAGTTTGCAAGCTATACAGACGATTTTGAAGAATACGCAGCAATTGTTGCAGGCTGTTGCGGAACATCACCAGAACACATAAAACTACTTGCCAAAAAACTAAAAGGCAAACCAGTCAAGAAAAGAACAGTAGAACAATCAACCGTGCTTACAAGCAGAACAGAACTTGTCGAATTTGGATATGGAAAACCGTTTCTGTTTATTGGCGAAAGACTCAACCCAACAGGCAAAAAGCACTTAAAAGAACAGCTAAAGGAAGGAAAAACAGGTCTTTATAGGAAGGAAGCGATACAGCAGGTCGAACATGGAGCAAAAGCGCTCGACATCAATGTTGGCGTTCCAATGATAGATGAACCCGCTATGATGAAAAAGTGTGTATTGGCCGTCGAAAGCGTTGTTTCTGTGCCGCTTGTGATAGATTCATCGAATATGGATGCATTAGAAGAAGGCCTAAAAGCAGCAGACGGCAAGGTTTTAATAAATTCCGTAAATGGGTCTTTTGAAAGCATGGAAAGAGTTCTGCCTTTGGCAAAAAAATACGGTGCAGCTGTATTAGCGCTTCTGCTTGATGAGACAGGCATACCAGATACTGCCCAACAGAGAGTAAAAATCTTAGAAAGAATTGTAAAAAAGGCAGAAGAATACGGTATAAGAAAAGAAGACATAGTCGCAGATGCTTTGGCTTTAACGGTTGGAAGTGACAAAGAAAGAGCGCTTGAAACACTAAAGGCAATAAAACTCATTAAAGAAAAATACGGCATAACAACCGTGCTTGGTTTAAGTAATGTCTCATTTGGCTTACCAAACAGAAAGCTGATAAATGCAGCATACATGGCAATGGCGATATACAACGGACTTGATAGTGCAATCGTCAATCCTTATGACGAACTTTTATGGCAGATAAAATATGCAAGCGACCTAATTGTTGATAGAGATAAAGACGCATCAATTTATATAAATAACTCAGCCGATATTACGCTTTCCAATCAAACTCAAAAAAAAAGTAAATTAGAACTGATAAGTTCACCATTTGAAAAGGGTAGTCTTGAAGATAAGCTATTTATGTGCGTTATAGAAGGCAACGAAGAAGAAATCGAAGGCTTTACAAAGGAGATATTAAAAACAAAAGAACCGCTTGCAATAAGCAACGAGATTTTAATACCTGCACTGGATGTTGTGGGCAAGCTTTACGATAAGGGCATCTACTTCTTGCCACAGATGATAAAATCGGCAAATGCAATGAAAAAGGCATTCAATATCTTGAAAGAAGAGATAAAGAAAAAAGCAACAAAGCAAAAGACAGGCAAAACAATCATTATGGCAACAGTCAAAGGCGATATACACGATATAGGCAAAAACATCGTTTCGCTTCTGTTTGAAACAAACGGATTTAATGTAATAGATTTGGGTAAAAATGTTGACGATGAAACAATTCTTAAAGCGATAGAAAGCTACCATGCAGACGCTGTGGGATTATCTGCTCTTATGACAACGACAATGATAAACATGAAAAATGTGATAGATAAAATAAAGATGAAGGGATTGAAAGTCAAAATAATGGTGGGTGGTGCTGCTGTTACGGAAGATTTTGCCAAAAAGATTGGCGCAGACATATACGCAAAGGATGCAATAGAAGCTGTAAGGCTGGCAAAGGAACATGTATAGGGTTTTAGTCGTTGATGACGATGAACAGATGAGAGTGGCTTTATCCGCCACACTAAAGCATTTAAATTACGATGCAAAAATAGCAAAAGACGCCAAAGAAGCGCTAAAGATACTTAAAAAAGAGAAGTTCGATGTAATATTAAGCGATTTAAAGATGCCCAAAATGGACGGTGTTGAATTCTTAAAAGAAGTGAAAAAGATGGGCATCTCATCACCATTTATTATGATAACGGCTTTTGGTGATGTAAAAACAGCCGTTGAGACAATGAAACTTGGAGCGTTCGACTTTATCCTAAAGCCGTTTTCCCAACAAGCTTTGAAAAAGGTGTTAGACCTTGCCATATCGCATAGCGCAATTCAGACAGAAACAGA
>CAYTZD010000002.1:2770-45431 GCA_964442345.1 uncultured Hippea sp.
CAGAAGAGTTCATATTCACAAGTCCAAAGATGCAGAACATAGTAAAACTTGCTCAAAAGGTGGCAAAAACAGATGCAACGGTGCTTTTAATAGGTGAAAGCGGAACGGGAAAGGAAGTCTTAGCAAAATACATACATTCCATAAGCAATAGATCAAAGGGCAAGTTTGTTGCCGTAAACTGTGCTGCCATTCCATCTAATCTACTTGAAAGCGAGATGTTTGGATACGAAAAGGGAGCATTCAGCGGAGCGGTAAAATCCCATCCCGGCAAGTTTGAACAGGCAAACAAAGGCACAATCCTGCTTGATGAGATAAGCGAGATGCCGCTTGAACTTCAGGCAAAGTTGTTGCGCGTGATTCAGGAGAAAACCGTAGATAGAATAGGCTCAACCGAATCGATAAGCGTTGATGTGAGAATAATCTGCACGACAAACAGAAACATAGAAGAAGAAGTAAAAAAAGGCAATTTTAGAGAAGATCTGTATTACAGAATTAGCGTATTTCCCATAAAGATACCACCATTAAAAGAGAGAAAAGAAGAGATAATTCCATTAGCAGAGATGTTTTTAAAGAAGTTTTCGGCAAAGTTTAAGAAGAACATAAAGCAGATCTCAGAAGATGCAAAGGATTTGCTTCTAAATTATCCGTGGCATGGCAATGTTAGGGAACTTCAAAATGTGATAGAAAGAGCCGTCGTGCTATGCGAAGGTGATAAGTTGACAAAAGATGATATATTCCTGCACAATTTATAAAGGGGGCATTTTAAATGAGTGGATGGATTTATCTGTTTATAGCAATACTGTTTGAGGCAGCAGGAACAACATGTATGAAACTCTCAAATGGATTCTCTGCTATCATCCCGTCTGTTTTACTGTTTGTTTTCTATATGTTGAGCTTTTACTTTATGACTTTAGCTTTAAAGACAGTCGATATAAGTATCGCTTATGCGGTATGGGCAGGTGTTGGTGTTGCACTTATAACACTAATAGGCGTATTCTTCTTTAAAGAGAATCTAAACTTGATAAAAGTAGCATCAATCATACTGATAGTTGTCGGTGTTATAGGATTAAGGCTGCAATCATCATAGAAGATAAAAAGGGTAGGGTAAGTCCCCACCCTTTTTAGTCGAATTAGCTAACTTTAACTATCTCAACATCGAAGATAAGGTCTTTACCAGCCAATGGATGGTTGAAATCTATCGTTATCGTATCTTCTTCAACTTCAATAATCGTAACGGGAATATTTGCCGTCTGTGTCTGCGCCAAAAGCTGCATACCTACCTTTGGTTCAATCTCAGGTGGCAGTTGATCCTTGGATACCTTCTGAATAGCTTCAGGATTCCTTTCTCCATAGGCATCTTCTGCTTTTACAACAACCTGTTTCTTCTCGCCTTCTTCCATTCCTTCAAGCTCTTTTTCCAATGCAGGTATAATACTTCCTTCCCCGAAAACAAACTCAAGCGGCTCCTTGCCTTCACTTGAGTCAAAAATTGTCCCGTCGTCCAGCTTTCCAACATAATGCATCTGGACGGTCTTACCAGTCTCAACTTTCATCAAAAATCCTCCAAAAACTAAATTGAAATATTATCTCACAAAAATGGATAAAAAGCAAATTTTTTTAAAAAACAGAAGCAATAAATTATTGACATATTACATTGTAGGATGTATTATAACAAAGTAATATTAATCTATGGTTCATTGGGTTGCTCAAAGGGTAGGGGATTATTGGTGTAAATTGTAAGTTTATTGTTTTCTTGAGAAAGGAGGTGCAATGAAAAGTCTTGGTAAATCTGTTATATCTTTATCGCGGATAACACTAAAGGCTCTTTTGGTTTCAACAGCATTTGCATCTTTTGCTTTTGCTGGCCCGACTTTAACTGGCAACAAAAATTTCGCAAAACTGAAAAATTTTAAACCCAACCCAAAGGTTACATCCCAACAGTGTCTATCCTGCCATAAAGCACAAGACCCTGGCATAGTCAAGGACTGGACACATTCAAAGCATGCGCAGAATGGTGTTGGATGTGTTGAGTGCCATGTTGTACCTAAGGATTACCCAACCGCATTCAAGGCGCATCCGTTTAAAGGTGCAAACTGGACTGTTCAGGCTGCTGTTTCATCTGTAACATGTGCAAAATGTCATAGTAAAGAAGTTGAAGAATTCTTAAACTCAGGACACTCAAGAGGCGCTGCTCAATGGCTAAAGGAGAACGAGAATCCTCACGGAAAAGCTATGACTAAATTAGCCTTCGGCTATGAAGGCATGAAGGGTGGCGAAGGTATAGAGAAAGAATTTACCGTTAACAAAGGTAATTCACAAGTGGATGTTACGGTTGCAAACACATGTATTCAGTGTCACGGAACAATTATTAAACTTGATTCCACAGGTAAGCCGCTTGCTACTACATGGCCAAATGATGGTATAGCATCTCTGTATCCAGATGGTGGCGTAGGAAATTGTCTAAGCTGCCATTCAAGGCACAAATTCTCAGCAGAAGAGGCAAGACAACCAGAATCATGCTCAAATTGTCACTTAGGTCCTGATCATCCAGATAAAGAGGTATTCGAATCCAGTGTTCATGGCCATATATTTAGCACTAACGAAAAAGATTATGACTTCTCTACAGGAGAGCAGATACCAGGCAAAACACTCAGAGGCCCAACATGCTTCACATGCCATATGGGTTCTATAAATGGCCTAAACTCAACACACAATGTATCTGTTAGACTTAAATGGAACCTGTGGGCACCAAAGAGCTTTGAGAGAAATGGTAAGAATGAAACAGCTGGATGGGCTTGGTGGAATAATAAGAAAGTAATAAGAGGAAATCCAAAAGCTGGAAATATTCAAGGTGCTGATGCTGCAAGAAGCGAAATGAAACAGGTTTGCTCATCATGCCACGATGCAACATTTACAAACAACTACTTTAAACGGGTAGATGCCGATGTAAAACTTTACAATCAATACAGAGATATGGCAACAAAGATGTATAAAGAGCTAAAAGATAAAGGCTTAATCAAGAAGGATGTATGGAGCGACCCATTCTTCAAGCTTATGTATTATGCATGGCATCACGACGGAAGAAGAATGAGACACGGTGCAGCAATGGGAAGCCCAGACTTTGCACATTGGCATGGCGTATTCCAAGTTATGCAAGACATAAGAGAAATGAAGGATATCTATGACTACAGAATGAGAATGCTCAAGAAACTGAAAGATCCGAAAAAGGTATTAGAAACAGAACCACCTATGCCAGTTGTAACCCACGAATAATTTTTTCAAGAACTTCCTATACCCCTTTTGCTCAGAGACGAGCAAAAGGGGTTTTTTATTTTTTAGCTATTTTTAACAGCAGGATTGAAGAGATTAGCACAAACCAGACAGCTATACCGAACTTTAGAACATAAAACCAAGCGTATGCCGCTTCGCCTCTTCCGTAGCTATGCAGTCCTTGTGCAATATAAAAATTCACACCAAAATAGGTCATAAGAATAAAGAAGAAACTAAAGAACGCCAATATTGAAAACATTAAATCGTTTACTTTTGTGGTGATTTTAAGATGTATAATAACCGCATAAGCTATTATCGTTATTAGACTCCATGTCTCTTTTGGGTCCCACGACCAGTATCTTCCCCAGCTTTCATTTGCCCATATTCCACCTAAGAATGTGCCTATTGTTAAGAATATAAGCCCGGCGTAGATTGATATGTATATTATATTATTTATCTGTTTGATCTTTTCCTGGAGACTGTATTTGCGGTTTAAGAGAAATAAAGGTAAATTGATTAAGCTTAACATAGCCGATACGGCTAAGAAACCATAACCTATAGTAATAACAGCAACATGAATAAGTAGCCAATAAGATTTTAGAACAGGCACCATATTGGTTATCTGTGGGTCAATACTGTTTAGGTGTGCCACCATCATAAACATACCGGCAATAAAAAACCCAGCGCCAAGCGTCAATGTATTACGCATAAAGAACAGTAGAGAGACAAAAACGGCACTCCATGCTATAAAAACTATAGATTCGTATGCATCAGACCAAGGTAAATGTCCTGAAGCATACCACCTTAAGATCATATTGAAAGTATGGAAGAAAAACGCTATCCAACCAGCAGCTATAAGTGCGATATTTATTTTTTTAAAAGGTTTTCCTTTTAATATCTCCAAGAAACCGATAGATATAAACATCAAACCCAAAAGCGAATACACACCTATAAGCTTAGGGAATATACCTAATCGATTATAAAGAATCTCAGCCTTTATTCTGTTCTCAGAAGGCAAAAGGTTGCTTGAGTATATCTTTTGTATGCTGTATATTTTTTTTGTCAGTTCTTTTTCCTGTTTTAAGTTATAATTTTTTGCTGCTATTATAAGGTTTTTAAATAAATTAAAATATCTTTTTGCTGTATCAGAGTTCTTTAAATAACCTAATTCAGAGACAGAAAGCCATCTATGGTTATTCAAAGCCGAATACTCTGTCGGAAAAATTCTAAATATCGATGCCGTATATACACTAAAAGCTACATAGATTCGCTCGTTTATCTTAAGCCATTCCCTATCTATTGAATTGCGTTCTTGCGGTGATTTATGCAATGCCTTCTCAACTTCCTTAGAAAAAATGAAATCTCCGTTTGGCAAAAAGAAATCATTGTAGGCTGCATATTTGCCTTTAAGCTTAAGTTTCTCTCTTATTGCTTTATTGCCTACATATATCATTTTTAAGGATTGAAACATATGTGGATAGGCAACCATACCAAGAATAATTTGATTGTAGTTCATCTTATGTAAGAAAGATGTTTTTGCAATTTTATTTACTATATCTTTATCCAGCGTATCCATAGGCTCTATTCTGCCGTTTAATTGAACCAGAATTTTACTCCACTGGTCACTAACAGCTTTTGAATGCTTTGCCCAGTTATCTATAGTTTCTGCATGAGAACCTAAAGGCATAGAAGATAACGCAAGCACAAGAATCAATAAAGCAACATTATTATTAATATTTTTTATTGCTTTTAGAAACCTGCTTTTTCTATCAAATAGCACCAAAAGAAAGCCAATAGTTAGCAGGAAATATCCAAAATATGTAATAATCATACCAGGATCGTGGTTTATAAATAAAATACTACCCATCTCATCTCTATCATAGCTCATTTGGTAAATTCTATAACCTTTGTATTTTAATATATGGTTCATATAGATATGATATTGGAATGTTTTATCTTTATCTATAACAGTTATATAACTATCATAGCTGCTTGGCTGTCTGCTGCCTGGGTATTTTTGAACAACAAAATTATCAAGTCTAATAGAGAAACCCAGCGGAACCATTTTTGTCGCAGTTGGATCATTCCTTTTTGTGAGCATAAAGTTAGAACTTGTCTGACCTATTCTTAAATGAAGTATTCCACTATAGCCAAAATATCTTGTTATAGCAGCACCAAGCAAAATTACTAAGATGGCTACATGAATAACAAATATAGACGGCTTTTTGTAGGTTTTATATCTAACCATAACACCACTTAAATTGATACCAATAAGCCATATGATAAGCTCAAACCACCTACTGCCATAAACATAAATCCATGCTTGCTCATCGTTAGGAAAGCCTAAGGTGGCATATATTAAGACTGCTGCAAATATCAACAACAGTATAATGGTAGCTTCTAAAGAGAAAAAATATTCTATGATTTTTTTCATAGCTATTTACTTATTCGCTCTAATAGTTCAGGATGTGCAAAGTTTGGATTTGTACTGTCGTTATGACATGATACGCAGCTTATATTTTTATGCTCCTTTTTCTCTTTCCAATACAGTTTATGGGCATACTTGCTTGCTTCGCTCATTTTATATGCCGCAGAAGGATTCTTTATACCAGTATGACATTTAAGACAACCGCTATCGTATACATAGCTACTCATCTCGGTATATTTCTTTTCAAAATCAGGGTTTTTAAACATACCTATTTCAATTAAACCATCCTTTATACCAGTTATTCCCTTTGCAACAAGATAACCTGCCAAACTATCGTGAGGAAGATGACAGTCCGTGCAGTGGGCTACTGAATATCCATGCTTATTATTTGAACCGTGGACGCTGATATTAAAACTTTTCACCATAGGCTTCATTGTATGACAACTACCGCAAAACTTTGGTGTAGAAGTTTTTTCTACAACGACAGCAGTTACAAAGGATACAGCTAAACCTAAAACAAGCCCGATCAGTAAAACAACAACTACCTTTTTCATGTTTTAGACTACCCCCCTCTTCAATACAATAAAATTGTGCAAATCTCTTGAAGGTTGCAGGCTACTAAGTAGCCTATTGCAAGCCCCTTCAAGAAGATAGATATATAATTAAATTATTGCACATCTTGCAGAATAATTCAAGAAAATGTTTAATGGAATTTTTACTGCTGCAAGAAAAAGGCATCTCAAAAAACCAACTAATACCTTCATTCACATATAGCTTATAAATACAACTAACATCAAAGCTTTAAGGTTAATGTTAATGGGGTATATTACTTTCTCTTTATCATATCCCATGAAGATTTGATTTCTTCAGCTTTTTTATCTTTGTTTAGTTCATCTACGGTATTCTTGAGTTCTATATACTCGGACATCTTTTCAACCTCATCTTCACAATAACTCATATGCATTTGGGCATCTAAAATCATTGGCATATCCTGAATTTGGGCAAGTTTTGCCACTTCTTCTTCGCTACTTTCACCTTCTATTGTGATTATAATAATACCTTTATCCTTGTCTCCAAAATAAACATCGCAAATGCCACTTTCTTCTAAGCTTAAAAAAGCATTATCGTAATCTTCAGGTTTAACTTTAACAATAATACTTGAAATATTCATAAGGTATCACTCCTTTTTTTGTATAATTTTCCATAGGATAATCTCTGCTGGCGAATAGCTTATAAGTGTATCTTTAACCAATCCCATACCTATCAACGGCATGGTATGTCCTTTTAATATTTGCGTATTTGATGCCAAATTGAAAGAGTAAACTGCTATATCATTCTCTTCGTTTATTTGATATATTGTACAATTTTTACATAATATCGCTGCATAAGGAAGAAATTTTGTATCTATCTGGGCTCTTAGCGTTAATGTTTTATAGTTATATATACCTATTTTTTTATCAACTGAAGCGTTAAGGATAAGATTCCCAAAAAAGGAAAGAGCCAATGTTTTGTCTTTGTTAATTCCATCTATTTTGGCTATTATTTTTCTTTTTGATACATCAAAAACCTTAACTACACCACTTTCATCTCCTATAGCTACAAGATTTTTACTTCCATTTAAAGCAAAGGTCGAAAATACATAGTTTCCAATCTGTTTTTTGTATGTAAAGCTATTTGTTTTGGTATCATAAAGAACAATTTCATCCGCAAGGGTTGCAAAAATAATCCTGTTTTTATCTAAAAATTTTGCTTTCATAAGTGTTAATTTGGTAGAAAAAACCTTTTTGAGCTTACGGCTGCTTATATCAAAAAGAAATAAAACTCTACTTTGATTCTCTCCTTGGGTTAGGATAAGAAGTTTGTTTTTATGGATATCAAGAGAATAAATTGGCATATCTATTAAATCACCCGCAAAGTCGTGAATCTTAGGTAGTTTTAAGGTGTATATTAGAGAGTTGTTTTTAAAAGCTCTTATCTCTACAGTGCCATTTTCAAAACCTACAATAAGATAATCTTTATTAAATGCTACCTTAGATATGTAATTTTTGTATCTAAAAATTTTATACTGTGTTAACTCAAAAGAATAAGAAGCAAAACTGAAAATACATATCAAAAACAGCGCTAAAAACAGAACCCTTTTCATTCATAGTCCTCCATAGGTTTTACCTCGATGGCTTTTGTGGGACAAACGCTTATACATTCTCCACAGCTAACGCACTTTTCGTTAATCGTAGGATTAAACATACCCTCAAATGATATTGCATCATACTCACATACATCCTGACAACTAAAACAGACAGATTCATTATATGCTAAACAAGAAACTGGATCAATTGTAACTTCTCCATTGATCTTCTCTCTTTTGTTTTCAACCTTTAAGACCTTACCGCACACTTTAGCACACTCATCACAAAAAGTACATCCACCACTATTGAATTTTAGAATAGGTATACCGTCATTTATTGTAATTATCTCATTCTCACAAGCCGATACACACGGTTTCTCAGAACATTTTAAACAAAAGGAAAAATCCGCCTTATCTTTATAATAAGGCGGATGTAAATAGAACTTTTTAAAAGGTTTTATGAGTTTTCTAAAAAAATCTCTCCTTGCATACTTCATTTTAAAGATTCAAATTTATTCTCAATTACAGGATTGACATCTGCCTGAGGTGCATGACATTGCGTACAATTATATCTACTACCCTTTATTTTACCCTTTTCAAGATGGTCAGATGGTATAGCCGTCATCTTCATAGCCTTTGCATTTTTAGGCATATGGCAGTTCAAACATGCATTGTTTTTTATTGTGATTGGAACAAGGCCTTCTGTAGAATGCGGTATCTGAGGTGGAGCGGTTACAAAAGACTTGTTTAATGGCTTAACGCTACCTGGTACAGGTTGAGTATTATTGTATTTTATCTTTGGTATATTTGGTGTTTTTGTTAATGGAGCTTTTCTTAATCCTCTTACATCTACAGACTTATCGTTTGTTGCATTTACTGTTTGCTGACTTACAGCTAACATAAAACCCAAAACAATTGCACCTATGGATAGTTTCCTCATTTTTCAACTCCTTTTACAAAATTTTTTAAATTAAATTTCAAAGCTTCATCGTAGCACACTTCAATACATCTGCCACAGTTTCTGCATTCTATTCCAGTTATAAATCCGCTTTTTTTGTTAACAATGTTTTCTAAAACATGGACTTCTGGACACACCTTAAAACAATTGCCGCAAGCGGTGCATTTATCTTTGTCGTGTAAAACCTTTATGAGACTTTTTGAACCTATTATAGAATATGTGGCTCCAAGTGGGCATATATAACTACACCAGCCATTCTTCATTACAAACAGATCGAATAGGAAAATAGCTAAAATCCATGTCCATCCAAAGCCCATAGAAAAAATTACTCCTCTTGTCAATATGCCAACAGGATTTATGTATTCAAATGCAGCTGTCCCTGTTATAGCAGACACAATAAGTATAACTAAAGCAAACCAATATTTGAATTGGTGCGGAAGCAATAGTTGTCTTTTTCCATATTCATCTATTTTTAGTTTTCTCCTAAGCCATCCGGCAAGGTCTGTTATCATATTTACCGGACAGACCCAGCTACAAAAAGCCCTTCCTGCTATTAATCCATAAAAGGCTACCACTATCAATAACCCTAATATCAAATCTGAGCTAATAACTGCACCGGCAAAAAACATCTGTATCACTGCGTATGGGTCGCTTAAGGGAATAGTATCAAACATTTTTGATGTACTTAGGCTGCCTACAAGTATATTCCATCCCCATTTATTCGCAGCAAAGAATAGGAATAAGATTGTAATTTGTATAACTCTTCTTAAAATGAGATATCTATTGCTCTTAATAAGGTTACTCATCCCATTTTACTCCGCGGTTGAGATTTTTAATCGGGTTAAGCTCGCTTCTTTTTGTTTTGGTGGTTGTTTTTGTTGAAGCCTTTTTAACCCTCTCTTGGTCTTTTTTACTCCACCCTTTAACATATCTATCGCTTACTTTACCCATAGCAACTTCTCTTGGTAACACTTTAATTGCCGGTTTCTCTGTAACACACGCCTTTTCGCACATTCCACAGCCTGTACAGTAATCTCCATGAACAACAGGTATTCTGTAAGCATGCTTGCCTGTTCTTTTGTTTTCTTTCCACTCGATAGTGATAGCCTTATCTATTTCAGGGCATGCCCTATAACAGGCTGCGCACTGCAGTCCCCAAAATGCGATACAGGTATTGGGATCGATTACCGCTATACCCATTCTTGCGTAATCTATTGCTACCTCGCCCTTGCTGTTTTTACACTTTTCTGGTGTTAACGCACCGCTTGGGCAAGCATTCATGCAAGGAATGTCATCACACATAAAACACGGCCCTGTTCTTGCAACAAAATAGGGCGTGCCTACAGGCACTTTATCCCCGGGGGCTCCAAGTTTTAATGTAATAACCTTTTCTCCAGATTCCATAAAAGGGTTTTTTCTATTTCTGCAAGCTTCAACACACAGGCCGCATCTTATGCATGTTTTTATGAAATCACTCTCGTTGAGTGCTCCAGGCGGTCTTAACACCAAAGGCTTGTCTTGATTTTCTTTAACAAACCCTGTAAGCACTGCCCCACCTACTATCGAAGCTCCAAAAGCCTGAGCCATTTGAACTAAAAATTTTCTTCTGTCCATTCTTACCTCAAGCTTTGTAAATTTTTACTGCACTCTTTTTGTAGTCTGTCTCTTTACTTAAAGGACATGTGGCATCCAATGTTACTTTATTTATCAATACATTCTCATCAAAGAACGGTACAAATACAGTGCCTCTTGGTGGTTTATTTCTTCCTTTTGTCTCGACTCTGGCTTTTACTTTACCTCTCCTTGATTCTATTACAACTAAGTCAAATCGCTTAAGTCCTAACTCTTTTGCATCTTTTGGGTTCATATAACAAAGCGCCTCGGGCATTGCTCTGTATAATTCAGGAACTCTCATAGTCATCGTTCCTGTATGCCAGTGTTCAAGCATTCTACCCGTGCAAAGCCAGAAGTTATATCCTTTTGTATCGTATTTTGGATCTTCGGGGTGAACCATGAATGGTCTAAAGAATATCTTTGCTTTGTTTGCAAGATGAATTTTTCCCTTGCTTGGAATAGGACCTTTTAGGTTTCCTATCTTTATAGTTTTAAGCAATGGTCCGTAAAATGCAAATTCTTCTCCCGGTTTTGCATGCTTTCTTGCGTAAGGATCGTATTTTACATTAAATCTCCATTTTGTTTCTTTACCATTAATGACAGGCCATCTTAATCCTCTTACTTTGTGATATGTATCAAAGTCTGCAAGGTCATGACCTTTTCCTGTGCCAAATTTTCTGTATTCTTCCCACAAGGCTTTGTGTATGAAGAATCCGTATCCCTTAAATACTTTTCCATCGCTGCCTACAACATTTCTAAAATCGCCTTCGGCTTCCGTATTTGGATGCATTTTGCCTGTTTGTGGATTTTTGGCTATTGGGTCTGGCCATGGGAAGTTTTTGCGATATTCGGGTCTATTAAATAGAACATCAAACAATGTATCATCCGGCGAATAACCCATCTCTTTGGCTTTATTTAGAACATCTGGAAGCACAGTGCCATCAGGCAGTTTATGCTCTTTCCATACCTCTTTTAGTTTAAATCTTTTTGAAAATTCTACAATTGTCCAAATGTCGGTCATAGCCTCGCCCGGCGGTACAACCTGTTGTCTCCAATGTTGAGTTCTCCTTTCTGAGTTGCCGTATGCTCCCCATTTCTCATATATCATTGCAACAGGTAGAATTAAGTCTGCAACTCTTGCCGAGATACCAGGATATGCATCGTTAACAACTATAAAATTATCCATAGTTCTTGCTGCTTTTATCCAGTGATTTGCATTTGCTGTATTCTGCCATGGATTGTTTACTTGAACCCAAACCCATTTAACTTTACCTGCTTCAAGCTCTCTCATTATTTTTACAAAGTGATATCCAACCTTTGGATTTAGGGTGCCTTCAGGCAATTTCCAAAGTTTTTCTGTAATTTTTCTATGTTTTGGGTTTGCAACGAGCAGGTCTGCCGGAAGTCTATGTGCAAATGTTCCGACCTCTCTTGCTGTTCCGCAAGCGCTGGGTTGACCTGTTAGTGAAAATGCTCCATTTCCGGGTTTAGACTGTTTACCAAGTAATAGATGAACCGTATAAATCATCTCATTTACCCAACTTCCCCTTACACTTTGATTAAATCCCATCGTCCAGAAAGAAACATTCTTTCTTTTTGGATCACAATAATAATCTGCTAACTTCTTCAGCTTCATTTTAAAGCTTTCTATTGACTCTTCAGGATCGCCCTTTGCCACTTGAGCCACATAGTCAAGATCGTATGGCTCAATAGCTTTTTTAAACTCATCAAAGGTAATCTGCCAATGTAAAAATGGACCTTTACCTTTATTGTGTTGCATCTTCATTACATCATTTTCTTTCCACTTACCTATACCGCTTAAAGCTATAGCTTCTTCTTTTGTTACAATTTTATGGGCTTCTTTTTCGACTGTATCTTTCTCTTTTGCTGTTACATAGGGAGATTTCGGGTCTCTCATTCCATATCCAATATCAGGAAAACCTGTCGCAAAAATGGTGTGTTTTTTTACAAAATCCAAATCTATAGCATTCCTTTTGATAATTTCTCTTGCCAAATAGTTCATTATGGCTAAATCTCCCATAGGACGGATAATTAATTCCATATCTGCCATATTAGAGCATCTGTTTCTGTATGTAGAGATATTTATTATTCTGTATTTGTCGGGATTTTTTAATCTTGCATCTGAAATTCTTGACCATAAAATCGGATGCATCTCAGCCATATTTGAGCCCCAAAGGGTAACTGTATCGGTTAGTTCTATATCGTCGTAGCATCCTGCTGGCTCGTCAATACCAAAAGTCTGATAAAATCCAACCACAGCGCTTGCCATACAGTGTCTTGCATTTGGATCGATATTATTACTTCTCCATCCGCCTTTAACCAATTTTACGGCTGCATATCCTTCTTGGATTGTGTATTGCCCTGAACCAAAAACTGCAACACTTGTAGGACCATATTTGTTATAATATTTTTTAAACTGTTTCTCCATTTCATCAAAAGCTCTTTTCCAGCTTACCGGTTTGAATTTCCCGTTTTTATCATACTCACCTTTTTCGTTTACTCTTAACAACGGTTGAGTCAATCTATCTGCGCCATACATTATTTTTGCATTAAAATATCCTTTTAGACAGTTTATACCTTTATTTACAGGACACAATGGATCACCCTTAACAGCCACTATTTTATTGTTTTTAGTGGCAACCATTATTCCACATCCTACTCCGCAGAATCTACATACCGCTTTATCCCACTGCCAGTCTGATTCTGCGTTTTTAGCTTCCGATTTCTTGGCATCAGGAACAGTAATTCCAGCAGCAGTCGCTGCAGCTACAGCAGCCGCAGTTTTTAAAAAATGCCTCCTCTTCATAAAAACACCTCCTCAATCTCCTTAAAAAAATAAAAACTTAGGTGCCTGCCTTCCCTTCTTATCTGTTTCTATTACTAACTTATATATGAATTTATAACTACTTTTATTAAATGTCAAGTTTGTTTTTTACTTTTTGAGCAAATAAACTTACACCTTTAGCAATAAAAAGAACAAAAATAAGAAGAAAAACAAAAGGTGATGTCAAAGTATGGTTAGAATTTTTAAAAATACCAGGTAAGCCTACCTTATTTTTGGGCTGATTAGATTAATATGTCTATATCTGATGTCGCTTTTTGCCCCATACATAAAGGATGGAGAATGTTGTCTTTACCATTGAATCGCCTGTTGAATATAGCTTTTCGTATAATTTGCAGAATTTGATAAACTGATTTTTCCCTACCATCTTTGAATTTTTTGTATATCTTGCGCCTGTTTTTTTGTGATAGGCAAGCATATCTTTTACGCTTGGATATTTGAATACATAGGTTCTTAACTCGCTTTGGCAAATAGCGCCGCTTTTTTCTAATATGTCTATATAAAAGTCTGCAGGCTTTAAAGGAAAGGTTGAGCCAAAACCCGTCAAATGATACAGGCTTTTCATCTCCTTAAAGGTTCCATCAACAAAGATAGAGAAATAGAAATCACCACCCACCTTTAATTTTCTTATTATATCCCTTATTGATTCCTTAGGCTTTTGTATCCATTGAAGCGTTGATGAACTAACAATCAAATCAAACATATTATCTTTAAACGGAAGGCTGTCGATGTCGCCTTTTATGTATAACAAATTATCTAAAAACTTCTCTTTTGCCGTTTTTATCATTTTTGCTGATATATCGATGGCTGTATAGCTATTGTATTGAATGTTGTTTACTATCTGCCGTGTAAATGTGCCACTTCCTATGCCAAGTTCAAGCACATTGGCGTATCTTCTTTTGTCTATCTTTTTACTTAGGTATTCGGCAACTATCTGCTGTATGCTGGCTGCTTCGTCGTATGTCTTTGAAGCTATATCAAAATATCGCGCTATTTGTGATTTCATATACCTTCTTTCTTATCAATCCTTCGTCTATGTAATGACCTGAATCGTTAAGTATGGTTAGATTTTTAAAAGTCCTATCCTTGCAACATGGAACGATCTTGTCTTTTTTGCCGTGCATTACATAGATGTTGTCTGGCAGTTTATCAGCCTTGACTTTTGAAGTTTTTAAAAACTCCAATCCTTTTGAGAGTTTCTCTTTATCGATTCTATCTATTTTTGGAATATTTTTTATGCCACACTGCCTATAGAAGTATTTAACCACACTGATTGGATTTTTTTGAAGATTTGATATCATTTTATCTATGACTTTTTCATCTGTATGCTCCATAAAATCAAAAAACGGTGCAATAAGCAGTATGTTTGCGTAATTCTCTTTTAATATTTCTATCTGTTTTAGGATTATATGTGCCCCTGTTGACCAGCCAATTAGGATGTCTGCCTTTTTTGAAGCCAAGTGATTTAGCAATCCTTTCTCATCCATATCGTATATAGGTATGATGAATTCGTATCTTGTCGATATATTTGGAAAAAGTTTATCAAAGCCCGCCCATCCACTTACAAAGATTAAATCCATCTTTTCAATTCCAAAAACGCATTTTCTATCTTTTTTATATCGTTATCGTCTAAGTCGGCTCTCATGGATATTCTTAATCTTTCTGTATTTCTTGGAACGGTTGGTGGTCGGATTGCAGCCACCAAGATGCCTTTTTCCATCATAAATTCTTTAACTTTGAATAACTTTTTCTTATCACCTATTATAATCGGTATAATCTGAGAATTTGAATTTGCCGTGTCAAATCCAAGTTTTTTTAAGAAACTTCTTATCCTTTCTGATTTTTCAAGAAGCTGCCTGCCAATCTCTTTATGCTTGATTACAAATTCTACAGCAGCCTTGTTTGCCGCAATAACTGCAGGCGGCAGAGATGTAGAATATATAAACCCACGCGCTTTATTGATAAGAAAATCTATTATCTCGCTTCTTGAAGCCACAAATGCACCAAAAGAGCCAAGAGCTTTACTGAATGTGCTCATCTGTATATCAACTTCCTTTTCCAATCCCATCTGATGCACCAATCCTTTGCCTTCTCCAAATACGCCAGTTGCATGGGCTTCATCTATTATCGTTAAGGCGTTATAGTCTTTTGCAAGCTTTACTATCTCATCAAGTTTTGCTAAATCACCATCCATACTGAAGATACTGTCCGTTACTATTAGCTTCTGTTTGCTTTCTTTGTATTTTTTCAAGAAAAATAGAAGATGGTCTAAATCCCGATGCCTGAATCGCACAAATCTTGCCTTTGATAATAGTATGCCGTCGATTATGCTTGCATGGTTAAGCTTATCTGAGAATATTACACACTCACTTGTGCATATAGAAGATATTATCGAAAGATTTGCCACATAACCAGTATTAAAAACAAGCGCCTTCTGTGTGCCTTTGAATTTCGCAAGCATATCTTCTAATTCATCGTATATGGTATAGTTGCCTGTTACAATCCTTGAAGCCGATGATGAACAGGAATATCTCTTTATTGCTTCTTCTGCTGCGTTTTTTAAGTAATCGCTTTCTGCCAAGCCCAGATAGTTGTTGGATGCAAGATTCAGATAGCTTTTGCCTTCTATTTTTACATACTTCGCCCAGCCGTTTTCTATCTTTGGTATGCTTCTAAATAGGTTATCCTGTTTAATCTTCTTTAGCTGCTCTTTAAAATAACTCATGCCAGCTTCAAAGACAATCTTTTTATATCGTCTAAATCGGAATCAACACTAAAGCCTGTTGTTGTTAGATAGTTTCCAACCATTATCCCGTTTGCACCGCTTTTTAAAACTTGAAACTTATCGTCCAAACCAAATACCGTGCTTCTGCCACCGCAGACCCTTATATGTTTATCAGATAGAATAAACCTAAAAATCGCTATGATTCTTAATGCTTCATCTTTGGATAAGATTGGCCTATTTTCATACGGAGTGCCTTTAATAGGCGTTAAGAAGTTCAAAGGGACTGAATCCACATTTAAATCCTTCAAAAGCAGTGCCATCTCTATTCTGTCCTGCCAGGATTCACCAATGCCAAAAATGCCACCTGAACATACAAAAAGTCCTGCTTTTTTGGCTGACTTTATGCTTTCTATATCTTCGTCATACTCATGCGTCGTGCACACATTTTTAAAATAGCTTCTTGATGTCTCAAGGTTGTGATGAAATCCGTCCAAACCAGCATCTTTTAAAGCCATTATCTCATCATAGCTTAGTATTCCAACCGATACATCTGCCTTTAGCCCTAACTGTTTTATGGTTTTTATTGCTTCTATAAGCTTGTTAAAGTTTGCCTTATCCAATTTCTTGCCGCTTGTTACTATTGAGAATCTCTTTACATTCTTGGATTTGGCATATTCTATAGCCTTTTTTATCGTTTCGATGTCTAAGAAGTCGTATATCTTTATAGATGTGTTGTAATGGGACGATTGGGCGCAAAATTTACAATCTTCAGGACACCTTCCACTTTTTGCGTTGATTATTGAGCAAAACTCCACACTTTTATCAAAAAAATGACTTTTTATTCTATCTGCGGCTTCTGTTAAGGTCTTTGTATCCAACTTTAGAAGGTAATCTATCTCATTGTTAAGTAGTTGCTCTTTATTTAAGGATTTCTCGATAATTCTGTTTAGCATTTTACCTCCATTGTTAATTTTTGTTATTGACATAATAAACAATCATTTATAAACTGTCAACAACAATGTAAAGAAGGAGTAAGCAAAATGAAACACTATCCAATCTGGCATCCATGCACACAGATGAAAGACCACGAGAAGTATCCACTGATTAAAATAGTAAAAGGCAAGGGCGTCTATCTATACGATGATAAAGGCAACAGCTACATAGATGCCATATCGTCATGGTGGGTTAACCTTTTTGGACATTCAAACCCACGACTAAATGAAGCTTTAAGAAAACAGGCCGAGACAATAGAGCATGTTATATTTGCCAATTTTGTCCACGAGCCAGCATTAAAACTTACAGATAAGCTTCTAAAGATAACGCCAAAGAACTTAACGAAGCTATTTTTTGCGGATAATGGATCAAGTGCTGTGGAAGTGGCAATGAAGATGAGCTTTGGATACTTTAAAAATTTAGGCAAAATCAAGAACAGATTTGTCTATTTAGATAGTGGCTATCACGGCGAAACATTGGGGGCATTATCCGTCTGCGGCGAAGAGCTGTATAGTGAGCAATACAAAGAAATTATGATACCAAACATAAAGGTAAAAGGCCCAGACTGCTTCAGATGTCCATTTAAAAAGACAAGGGATACCTGCAATACGGAGTGTTTTAGCTTTATGGAGAAGGCTTTAGATGAAAACAAGGATAAGATTGCTGCCGTGATTATAGAACCTATGGTAAACTGCGCCGGTGGATTTAAGATGTATCCGGCAAATTACTTAAAAAAATTAAGAAACCTAACAGCCGAGCTTGGAATCCATCTAATAGTTGACGAGATAGCCGTAGGTTTTGGAAGAACAGGCAAGATGTTTGCAAGCGAATACGCATCGATAGAACCGGATTTTATGTGTCTTTCTAAGGGCATAACGGGTGGCTATATGCCTTTATCTGTAGTTTTGACGACAGACGATGTGTATGATGCATTTTATGACGATTACACAACGCTTAAGGCTTTCTTGCATAGTCATAGCTATACGGGTAATGCCCTTGCGTGCGCTTTAGCTGTTGAAACCTTAAATATCTTTGAAGATGAGAATGTGCTTGAGAATAATGTAGAAAAATACACCTATTTAAGCAGGCTTGCAAAGGAGTATTTTAAGGATTACAAATTCTGCGGAGAAGTGCGTTCTTTGGGATTTATTACAGCTGTGGAACTGGTTGAAGATAAAACAAGCAAAAAACCGTTTGATTGGAAGAAAAGGCTTGGGTTTCAAATCTACAGAAATGCCTTAAAGAAAGGTGTTTTATTGAGAAATCTTGGCGATGTTATCTATTTTATGCCGCCGTATGTTATAGAAAAAGATGAGATAGAGAAGATGGTAAAGGTTGCCTATGAATCGACAAGGGAGATTTTGGGATGAGATACCTTATCTTAGGCACAAATACCGAGATAGGTAAAACGCACTTTTGCGGATTGTTTGTAAAACATCTAAAAGATAAAGGCAGAAGGGTTAAATATGTAAAGCCCATTCAGACAGGTTATCCCAAAGACGATGATGCATCGTTTGTAAAAAGATTTGCAAATCTTAAAGACGACGAAGCTATAACAATAATAAAAGAAGAAAAGCCTGTTGCTGCAGCTGCCTTGTTTGATAAATTCCCTATGGACGATGTCTGCTCAAAGATAGAGAGAATTTCTGAATTTGACGATTTGATAATAGAGACAGCTGGCGGTGCCTTCTCACCTTTGGATAAAACATTGCTGAATTACCACTTTGCAAAGTTTCTTAACTTAGAAGTTATACTTGTTGTGCCCAACAGATTGGGATGCATAAGTGAAGCCATATCAAACTATAGGCTTTTAAAGTATGAAGGCGTTTCTGTTTACGCTATAGCAATGAATAACTACTTTAGCCACACCAAAGACCAAAAAAACTTAGAACTTATCAACCGTTTCTGTGATGATAAAGTAAAAATCGTTTTTGATAAAGATAAACTAACATATATAGAATAACCCGCCTATTGTTTTTGATTTTTCTCTTTTTCTTTTTATAATTGAGATAGAAGAAAGAAGGAGAGTGGCGGTGAATATCTCTTTAATTGGTCTTCCATCGTCTGGCAAAAGCAGCGTGGGTGTAATCCTGGCAAAGATTATGGCTTTTGAATTTATAGACACAGATATATTAATTCAAACAAAACAGAACAGGACACTTCAAAGCATAGTTGACGAATTTGGATATATAAAACTTAGAGAGATAGAAGAAGATGTCGTTTTATCACTGAATTGTGATAACTGCGTCATAGCAACGGGTGGAAGCGTGGTTTATTCCAAGAAAGCTATGGAACACTTGCGCGATATATCAACCATTGTCTATCTAAAGATAAGCTTTGATGAGATGATAAAGCGATTAGGCGATTATTCAAAAAGGGGGCTTGCAAAACCAAAAAATCAAACATTAAACGAACTTTACAACGAGAGAGTGGCACTTTATGAAAAATACGCCCATTTTACTGTGGTTAACGACAAATCTGCAACCGATGCAGCCATAAAAATTTACGAGCTTCTAAAATGATACTAAAAAAACAGATCGTTGCCTTTTTAATTGGACTATACATATTTGCTGCACTTTTCAATCTTGGCAGGATGTACTTCCAACACGAAGAGCCAAGAAGAGCCATAATCGCCTTAGAAATGAACTATACCCACAACTATATTGTTCCACATGTGCTTGGTAGGGATTACTTTAAAAAACCGCCGCTTCACAATATAGTAATCGCCATATTTTTTAAGATATTTGGAGAAAACGAATTTGCAGCACGACTTGTATCTATTCTTTCAATGTTTGGAATAGCGTTTTTGATATATCTTGTATCTAAGGAGATTATTGGTTTTGAAGCGTCTGTTTTTGCGGCATTCTCATTTGCCTTATCCGGCATAGCATATTTTCAATACGGAAGACTGGCAGAAACCGATATGTTTTTCTCTTTTCTCTTATTCGCATCTATGGTTTGTGTATTTAAAGATAGGATAATCTTAGGAAGCTTCTTTACTGCTTTAGCTTTGCTTACGAAAGGATTCCCTGCTATTCACTATTTCTATCTTACACTGTTTTTTTATCTGGTTATCAATAAACAAATCAAAAGAGTATTCTCAAAAGAAGTTTTCATCGGTGGCTTTTTGATTGTTTTTCTATTTGTGGGATGGCTTATGCTTGTCTCAAAGGGTGATATACATAGGTTTAACTATGCTTTGGGTTTTCTTATTCATGCAAGTGGCAATAGGGTTTTAAGTATCGTTAATATCGGCAAGGCAATCATTCATCTTTTTAAATTTCCCATCTCGTTTTTTATTCATTTTCTTCCCTTTTCTTTATTTTTACTATTCTTTATAAGCAAAACATTCAGAGAAGATTTCAATGAACTTTTAAAAAGTAATGCAAAGATAAGAGATTTATTTAACTTTTTTATTGCCGCCTTTGTGCCAAATTTTTTGATTTATGCAGTTGTGCCTGTGGGAAGGGTGCGGTATGCACTTGTCTTATTTGCCGTCCTTTCGTTTCTTATTGGCATCATCTATTATCAGCTTGAATACGACAATGTCTTCAACTTTAAAAAGCTTTTCTCTGTTCTGTTTGGCTTGGCTATTGCTCTTTCTATATCTGGTTTTGTTTTTAATATCAGCTTTGCTAAATCTGGCTGGTTTATACCCAATCTTTTGAGTTTTTTGGTTGCTATAGGTGGCTTTTTGTTTACAAAAAAGGCATTTGAGAACTGCTGTGCTGATTTAACAGTTGCGATTGTTTTACTTGTTGTCTCTTTTAAATTCCTATACGATGCTACATATATCAATTACCTTTATACATATTACACAAACTACAGAGAAAAAGGCAGACAGGCAGCAGAAATTATTTTGCAACACCATCCAAATTATGTTATGAGTAATGGTGGTAATTTGAGATTCTTTTTTTATTTGGAAAGGGATTTGGGTATGCAGATTCATCCCATAAGAAGCAATAAAAACGGCATAGTCGTATCAAAAAGCGACAATATACTTAAAAAGGTTTTTGCCAAGATAGAATTACCAGATCACATCTATTACATAGGAGAAAAATAAAGAAGGAGGGTTTATAACAATGAACAATCTTGACGAAAGGATAATCTCAAAGGCTATAGTTGAGCGCTATATGAATAAGTTGCTCGATTATTTGCAGTGCGATGTTGCAATTGTTGGTGCTGGACCTGCTGGTCTTGTTTGTGGATATTACCTTGCAAAAAATGATGTAAAGGTTGCTATTTTCGATAAAAGGCTTACCGTCGGTGGTGGTATGTGGGGCGGTGCCATGTTCTTCAACGAAATTGTTGTTCAGGACATAGGTAAAGCAATCCTTGATGAGTTTGATATACATTACGAAAAATACCAGGATGGTTATTACACCGCAGATGCAGTTGAAGCAACAACAACGCTTATCTCAAAAACCGTAAAGGCTGGTGCAAAAATATTCAACGCTATAGAAGTTGAAGATGTTGTATTTAAGAAAATTGACGGAGAATACAGGGTAAATGGCCTTGTTGTCGGCTGGACAACAATGTATATGGCGCACCTGCTGGTTGACCCACTTGTTATAACAAGCAGGTATGTTGTCGATGCAACAGGCCACGATGCCGATGTTGCATCTGTCCTAACCAAAAAAGGTGGCGTAAAACTCAACACAGAATCCGGAGAAGTTGCAGGAGAAAAACCGATGTGGGCTGAAGTAGGCGAACAATCAACCATAGAACAGACAAAGGAAGTCTATCCTGGACTTGTAGTTGCTGGTATGGCTGCTGTTGCAGTTAGCAGATCCCACAGAATGGGTCCTGTATTTGGCGGCATGCTCAATTCTGGCAAAAAGGCAGCAGAGATAATACTTGAAGGTCTAAAATAGGTTGACTTTTCAGCTTTGCGGTTTAAATTTCAAATAAAGAGAGAAAGGGGGTGAATAATGAATATAAACACTTCTTTAAGCGGTATAAAGAATGCGTTTTACAGACAGGATGTAACGGCAAATAATGTTGCAAATATCAATACAAAGAATTACAAGCAGATTAATGTAATAAACGAAGAAGCCAAAAATGGTGGCGTTATTGCAAAAACAGAAGTCTCCAAAGCTAAGCCAAACAGAAACGGAAATAATGTAAACTTGGTTGATCAGATGGTTAACCAGATAAATAATCCAAACTATGAAAAAGCCAATATCAATGTTTTAAGATCCCAAAATGAGATGATAGGCAGCTTGATAGACTTGAAAGCTTAAAAAATTAAGGGTTATTAAAAAAATTAGGGTGGCTTTGTGCCACCCTTTTTTTATTTACTTTTTCTCCCACAAGCCGTGTAGGTTGCAGTATTCTCTTGCTGATACTTCCTTACCTTCTGGCACTTCAAATACTGCTTCTGGTGCATCGCCAGGTTTTAGGAATTTTCTGTAAACAACGCCATCAACGATAAGCTCAATCCATTCAATGTAGTGGTTTTCTTCCATCGGGTGAGCTGTATTCTCGCCAACCTTCACAATGTAGGCGTTACCTTCTCTTTTAATGAATGGCACATGCTTCTCTGTTGATGAATCAGCTGTTTTCTCTTCTAATAGCTTCATCGGCTGGCCGCAGCATACCAAAGCATCTGCACCTTCATGTAATACTTCAACAATGTTTCCACAAGTCTCACACTTGTAAACCTGCAATCTCTTAGTCATTTCGACACCTCCCTTAAAGTTTTTTATTCTTCAGTGTACTCTTCGAAGTCTTTTTTAGATACACCACAGATTGGACAAGCCCAATCATCGTGTATCTCTTCAAATGGTGTCCCAGGAGCTATTCCGCTGTCTGGGTCGCCTTCTTCTGGGTCGTAGATGTATCCACAAACCGTGCATCGATACTTTTTCATGAATCCCCCTTTTCTTGTAACTCTTTTAGACTGACAAGCACATTTTCCACATGATCTTTGACCCTTACATTCTTCCATGCTTTTCTGATTATGCCGTCTGGGTCTATAATGAATGTGCTTCTTATCGTGCCATAATATTCTTTACCGTAATTCTTTTTCAGCCCCCATGCTCCATAAGACTCTAAAACTTTATGCTCTTCATCACTTAGAAGCAAAATCTTAAGGTTGTGCTTTTCTATGAACTTTGCATGCGATTTTGGTGAATCTTTGCTTATACCTATTATAACAGCGTTTAGTTTTTCAAACTCTTCCTTCTTTTCGCTAAATCCAACGGCTTCTTTTGTGCAACCTGATGTGTTGTCTTTTGGGTAAAAATACAGCACAACCCACTTGCCTTTATAATCTTTAAGACAATGTTGCTTTAAGTCTTTATCTGGCAAACAAAATTCAGGTGCTTTCTTGCCTATCATTTTACTATTCCTGCTTCCTTGTGTTTTTGATAGATTGTTTCTGCAAGCTCATCCAGCTTTGCTAAATCCTTATCCTTTGCTTCACCCTTTATGAATACAGGTTCAAGCAGATCAACTTTCAGGTTTGATAGATTTGCCTTTATCACATCAACGGCTTTACCACCCCAGCTGAATGAGCCTATAATACCTGCAAACTTCGCTTTTGGCCTTAAAGCATTTACAAGATATGCGCCATAAACGGCATTTGGGTGAGCACCAGCCAACACCATAGGTGTTGCTACTATAATCGTTGCCACATCAACTAAATCCATTGCTATCTCACCGACATCGCCTGTTGTTAGATTTCTTATTTTTACATCAACACCCTTTCTAACAAGTGCATCTGCAAGGTATTCAACCATCTTTTTGGTGCTTTCATGCATTGAGACAAATGCAATCAGAACCATATTCTGTGGCGTTGGGTCAATCCATTCTTTGTATGCGTTTATAATGTATTCTGGGTTATCAAATGCAGGTCCATGACTTGGTGCTATAATGTTTATCTCTTTTGCTTCAACCTTCTTGATATTCTTTTCGATAAAATTCCTAAACGGCATCATAATCTCGGCATAATACCTTTTTGCTTCGTGATAAACCTTGTCATAATACCTTGCAAATGTGTAGGATGTTGCCACATGAGAGCCAAAGAAATCACAGCTAAACAGAATCTTATCTTCGACTAAATATGTGCTCATCGTCTCTGGCCAGTGAACCCACGGAGTAAAGATAAATTCAAGCGTTTTACCGCCCAAATCTATCGTATCACCTTCTTTTATCACCTGAAACTTCTCTTCTGGGATATGAAGCAGATCCATCTCAAAACCCTTACACTTCTCGTTTGTTATCACAACTGCTTCTGGGAACATCTCAAGAAGCATTGGTATGCTACCTGAATGATCCTGTTCTGCATGATTTGAGATGATGTAGTCTATCTTCTTTACATTCAGTTCTTCCAAGTTTCTTTTTAGCTCGTCAAACTTATAAGGCTCAACCGTGTCAATTAAAGCCGTTTTCTCTTTCCCAAATACGATGTAAGCGTTATAGCTTGTTCCCTGCGGTGTTGGCACTATCTCATCGAATAGCGTCCTGTCCCAGTCAATTGCACCGACATTGTAAACATCTTCTGTGAGTTTTTTGATCATCCTTCTATACCTCCATTTATTTAAATATTCTTCCTGTTTCTATGTGCCATAAAACAAAATCAAGGTGCGACAGTGGCATATCTATATCCCTTGCAAACAATTCCATTTTATTTTCTATCTCTTCATATCTCTTTGGAGTAAGACTTTTAGGTATTGCATCGATTATTCCCAATTCCTTTAAAGCCCTTAATATATGCCTATCTAAAATACTTAGATTTTCACCTTTACCTATGTTTCTCAAAAAATGGCTTGCTTCTTTCATCCCTAAACCCTTAACACTCTTCACAAACCACCTTCTGGCTTCCTTTTCGTCATTAAACTGCTCAATTATCTCCTTTAAAACAATACGCCCATTTTTTACAAATTTTTCTTGCGCTTCGAGAATGTATTTTGTTTTGTTAAATCGAAATCTTACTCTCTTTAACTCTTCTTTTAATATACTCTCAGGTGTCTTTAATATCAAGTTCTCTTTCTCTAAATCCCTTATTATTTGCCATGCATTTTCTGCCTTTGATTGTGGTGTAAGAAGGCAAAACAGAAGTTCTTTGAATATCTCGTAATCCCCCTGTTTGTAGTTGTTTTTTAGCTCATTTAATCTTGTTTCTATCTCTCTTTTTATTTCTTTATATCTTTGCTTTACTTCTTTTTGCGAGATCTTCTTCTCCATTGCATCTCCTTAAAGATAAAAATTATTACTTGCAAAGAATTATACATAAAAAGAATAGGATGTCAAGAGATTTCTTACAAAAAAGTGCGTTATATTTCATACCTTAATCAAAAATTTGAAAAGATTAAAATTTCTGATAATATTATCTGACTTTTTATTAGGTAGGTAGGAGGAGAAGATGGAAAGAAAGATACTTTTATCAGAAGATGAGATGCCACGATACTGGTACAACATCTTGCCAGAATTACCAACACCGTTAAAACAACCTTTAAATCCAAGAACTAAAGAGCCTTTAAAACCCGAAGATTTAAAACCCATATTCCCGAATGCAATAATAGAACAGGAGATGAGTCCAAAAAGTGAAATACCAATACCAGATAAAGTGCTTGAAATTTACTCTATCTGGAGACCAACACCACTTGTAAGAGCATACAACCTTGAAAAAGCCTTAGGAACACCAGCCAAAATATATTACAAGAATGAATCTGTATCTCCTGCAGGCAGTCATAAACCAAACACGGCTATTGCTCAAGCATATTATAATAAAATGGAAGGTATAACAACGCTTACCACAGAAACAGGTGCAGGTCAGTGGGGCAGTGCGCTTGCTTTAGCTGGTGCTCTTTTAGGCTTGAATGTAAGGGTGTATATGGTTAAGGTAAGTTATGAACAGAAACCATTTAGAAAATCCTTAATACACCTATGGGGCGCTGAAGTTTATCCATCTCCAAGCGACAAAACAGAAACAGGAAGAAAGGCATTAGCCGAAGACCCTAACAACCCAGGTAGTCTTGGTCTTGCCATTAGTGAAGCTGTGGAAGATGCCGTAACCCACGACAATACAAATTACACATTGGGTAGCGTTCTAAATCATGTGCTTTTGCATCAGACAATTATAGGTTTGGAAGCTAAAAAACAGTTTGACAAGATTGGAGATTATCCGGATGTTGTGCTTGCACCCTGTGGTGGCGGAAGCAATCTTGGTGGTATAGGCTTGCCATTTATAAGAGATAAAATTAATGGTAAAGATGTTAGGGTGGTTGCTGTTGAACCTGCAAGCTGTCCAACACTAACAAAGGGTATCTTTACCTATGATTACGCTGATGTTGCGCAGATGACACCACTGCTTTATATGTACACGCTTGGCCATAAGTTTATGCCACCAAAGATTCACGCTGGTGGATTAAGGTATCATGGTGATTCTCCAATCTTAAGTCAGCTAAGAAAGGACGGCCTGCTGGATGCTGTTGCCTATAAACAGAAAGAGGTATTTGAAGCTGGAGTCCTTTTTGCAAAGACTGAAGGCATTATCCCTGCACCTGAGACCTGCCATGCGATTAAAGGCGCTATCGATGAAGCACTAAAAGCTAAAGAAGAAGGCAAAGAAAAGACAATCTTATTCTGCTTCTCGGGTCATGGCCATTTTGATATGACAAGCTACGATATGTTCTTAAATGGCGAAATGGAAGATTACGAATTGCCGGAAGATGAAATCAAAAAATCATTGGGTGATCTGTCTATTAAATAACATTGTAATAATAATAAGATTATTATTTAAGTGTTAACTTTTGACTTTGACGAACTTGACTTTAAAATAAGAGTTTTGTATAAACTGAAGGATTTGAGAAAGAAGAAAAAACTAAAAAATAGGACAAAATCTTAAGCCAAGGGCGGAGGTTGGTTATGATTTCTTTAAATAGAAGAAGCTTTTTGAAGCTCTCATCTTTGGTTGGTGGTGGTTTGCTCTTTTTCAAGCCATCTGCCAAGGCTGGTCTTTACACGCCACATTACAAGAAACCTGCAGGCGAGATTAAGTACTATCCAAATGTCTGCAGCTTCTGTTCAACGGCGTGCGACATAAAGGTTAGGACAAGGGTTGATGGTAAATTCAAGAAACCACAGAAGATCGACGGAAACCCAAAATCCACTCTCAACAGAGGAAGAATATGCGCAAGAGGACAATCCGGCATAAGAACCGTCTATAACCCTGATAGAATCAAATATCCACTTATAAGGGTTGAAGGTTCAAAAAGAGGCGAGTGGAAATTCAGAAAGGCAACATGGAAAGAAGTTGAAGAGTACATAAGAAAAAAGGTTATAGAAAACAACATTCAGCCACATGAATTTGCCGTTTTTGCAGGTCAAAGGGCATGCGCCTATGAGAGACTTGGCGCCTTCGCACTTCTTGCATCTATAGGTTCTCCAAACATGATAGGTTCTCCAATGCAGCAGTGCGTTATGGCAGAGCATGCCGGTGCTGATGTAACGGTTGGTATGATGACTTCCCACGATGAGATACTCGTTGATATGGACAATACAAAGGTTATGCTTGTTGTGGGAAGTAATGCTGCTATAGCTGGAATCTCCGTTTCAAGGGCAGTTAGATTTGCTCAAGGTAGAAGAAATGGAATGAAGGTTATAGCATTAGACCCAAGATTAAGCGAGACAGCAGCCAAAGCCGATAAATGGATAGCATTAAAGCCTGGAACCGACCTGCCTTTCCTGATGGCTGTAATAAGACTGCTAATAAAACATGAGATGTATGAAGAAGAATTCTTAAGAAGACATTCAACGGCTCCATTCTTGATATTTGACAACAATGGAACACCAGAAGCATTTGGACAAAATACAAATCCTGAATCTTTACCATTCTCAGATAAATACTATGTTTATGATGAGATCTCCGAACAGATTGTTGAAGTTGAAGGATTTACAAATGACAATATAGGAAACAAAAAGATAAAACCTGCACTGTTTGCTCCAAAAGGTTTAACATTCCAGGGTAAACCTGCAAAAACAGCCTTTGATTATCTCTGGGAGACAGTAAAAGATGCTACACCTGAATGGGCTGCAAAGATCTGCGATATCGATCCAAAAGATATCGAAGAGACAGCCGAAATGCTCGGCAGGATTAGGCCTGCCACTGTGTATCCAGGATGGATGGACGGAAGATACGAAGATGTTGTTCAAGCAAGAAAAGCTGCAGCAATTATCAATGTTTTGGTAGGCGGTGTTGATAGAGAAGGTGGATGGATATACAACCCAGAGATGAGAGAAGGCATAGAAAGATTCTATCATGCTTATAAATCTGGCAAGCTTAAGAATCCTATGAGCCTTGTAATGGCAACAGCAATGGCACCTGGTTTGTTGGGTATGATAGGTAAGCTTGAAGGTATGATGTATTCGGGCAAAAACCCAATGTTTAAAGGTTATCCGCACTTCACACGAGCCTATTTTGAATATAGAGCGAAAAAAGAAGGTAAAAAGCCTATACCTTTCTCTCTGTTTACAAATGCAGGATTCCAAGAAGCTGTTGAAGGTAAGCTAACCTGGAACGGCAAACCATATAGAATTAAATTTGCATATATCTATTCAACTAACCCATTAAAAGATTATTACGGATACAAAACTTGGGCAAAAACATTCTCCAATCCAAACCTTAAACTTGTTGTTGTAAATGATATATTGCCATCTGATATGACTGCCTTTGCAGATGTTATTTTGCCTGACCAGACATACCTTGAAAAATACAGCGAGGTAATGCCTGATGGTCCAAATGGCGATTTAGCTATAAGAATGAGATTCCCAAGTGTAAGCAAAATCGGTGATGTAAAAGGCGGAGACGAAGCTATATGTATGATTTCGAATGCAATGGGCGGCAGAAGAGGTGGTGATTACTTCTCTGCAGCTATGATGGTATCCCAGTTTACACACTGGGATATGGGCAAAACAATGAAAGAACTAAGGCTTGCATGGAAAGGTAAGAAGCCACTTTATAAGGCATATAGAGATTTGGCTTTAGAAAGCATAAGCAAGAAGCTAAATATGACACCACAGCAGCTTGAGAAAACCTTAGAGAAAGAAGGTGTCTTAATATTAAAGAAAAAAGAAGAGTTAATGGAAGAACTTGGCATGCCTTACAAGGTTCCTGTTCCAACATTCTCAGGAAGGGTTGAGATATATTCAACGCTATTCTCTCACTTTAATCATGTATATGGCGTTGATCCACACTGGAATCCTATACTCACCTACATACCATTTGAATACAGAAAAGGAGCACCAAGAGAAACATTCAAGCCAGAAGGTAATGAGTTCTTCTTCGCTTTCGGTAAAGTTCCAGAGATGACCTACTTAACTACAGCAGATAACCCACTATTGCATGCACTTGTAACAAGACACGAAGAAGAGAATTTTGGCTTCTGGATGAATCCAAAGGCTGCAGCAAGATTAGGTCTAAAGGAAGGTGATAAGATAGAAGTTGAAAACACTGTTTCTGGCCAGAAAATTCAATCCTTTGTACATCTAACAGAAGCTATTAGAGAAGATACTGTATATACAATGAGTGACTTTGGAATGGAAAATCCAAAACTGACATATGCTCATGGCAAGGGTACAGATATGGGTAAAATAATACCTTACAGAGTGGGTCCTGTTACAGCTTCTGCTATGAGCTGTCAGTTTACGGTTAAGATAAGAAAAATATAAGTGGAGGCTAAAAAATGGCAAGATATGGAATGGTAATGGATGTAACATCATGCTTGGGCTGCAGAGCTTGTATGGCAGCATGCTCCCAGTGGAATCAGACGCCTTTCTGGGCTGAAGATTTCAAGGGCAAATGGAGAACAAGGGTTACAGAATTAGAAGAAGGCAAATTCCCAGAAACCCACAAGATATTCTTCCCAACAATATGTATGCACTGTGAAAATCCACCTTGTCATTCTGTTTGTCCTACAGGTGCAACATTCATCAATAAAGATGGCATTGTTTTAATCGATTACGACTTGTGCTTGGGTTGTGGATACTGTATTGAAGCATGTCCGTATGATGCAAGATACGAGTATGAGAAAGAAGATCTTGAAAAAGATGAGTTCTACTTCGGTGAAGACGCAAGACACCATCAGGTACACATTGACAAATGTACATTCTGCGTTGATAGGCTTGAAGAGGGTCTTCAGCCAAGCTGTGCTTCTACATGCGTTGGACATGCAAGAATATTTGGTGATTTGGATGATCCTAACTCTGAAGTTGCAAAACTGGTTAATAGTGGTAAGGCTAAACCGTTAAGTCCATACTTAGGCGTCGATCCTAAGGTTTATTACATTAAATAAAAAAAGGAGGGAAAAATGGACCTTATTCAACAGCATACATGGGGATGGTTTATCGCCATATACCTTTTCTTTGGTGGATTAGGTGGAGCCACATTGGCTTTAGGTATCTTGGGCGATCTAAGGTTTAAAATGGGTAAATGGTTTGGAATAGGAACTGCAGTTTTAGGACTTGCTGTATTAAGCTTTGGTCTTATATGGCTTGTTTTAGACTTAATAGATCCATTTAGATTTTTACTTGCCTTCTGGATAAAAGGAATAGCTCATTCTTGGATTGCTCGCGGTATGCTTATCATTACGGGTGCTTATATATTTGGAGTTCTTTATATACTCGCTGCATTTTACGGCTGGGAAACATTCAAAAAATGGATGGGCTATCTGGCAATGATTTGTGGATTCGGTGTAACAACCTATACTGGTCTTCTGCTTAATGCCAATGTTGCTATTCCTTTCTGGCACACACCTGCTTTACCAGTTCTGTTTACCGTTAGTGCATTTTCTACAGGCTGTGCACTGTTGATGCTTGTTCTTTCTGCTATGAAATCAGAAGAAGCACATCATTATTTCCACTTCATAGAAGGTTTTGATATATTCCTGATATCTTTGGAATTACTCGTAATATTTGCTTACTTTGACTTTGCAAGACTTGGAAATGCAGCTGTTATGAAGTCTGCTCATCTGCTTCTTAACAATCCTTTATTTACTATTGGATTCCTTATCTTTGGTCTTATTGCTCCGCTTATACTTGAAGCCTACGCTTCTACAAAGGAGCATGCCAAGGGTCTTGCAGCTTTTGCTTCTGTTTTAGTTCTCATAGGTGGATTCTTACTGAGATATCTGATTGTTTGGGCTGGCGTATATCAGTACCCACACGGTATAGCAGGGTAGGGTATAATTAGTCTGGCTCCCACAAGAAGGGAGCTGGACTTTTTCTATTTTTTGATTAAAATTACTTCTGCATAGAGCGGATGTAGCTCAGTTGGTAGAGCGCAAGCTTCCCAAGCTTGATGTCGCGGGTTCGATTCCCGTCATCCGCTCCATTTTTTTATTTTAGTTCAATGATTGTTGCGCCATCTCCGCCTTCTTCTGGTGGTGCAGGGTAAAATCTTTTTACAGCGGGTATCTCTTTAAGCGTTTCTCTAACCATATTTTTCAATATACCGCTGCCGTGTCCATGTACAATGCGTGCTTTCTCTGTTGAATCCATAGCAAGTGAATCAATAAATTTCAAAAGTTCTATCTTAGCTTCATCACTTCTTTTGCCTATTAGGTTTAATTCAAATCCACTGGTTATTCTTGTTGTGTTTACCTTTATCTTTTCTTCCTTCTTTTTAGGTTCTGCTTTCTTTAGTCTATTTAGATCAACAACAAGCAGCTTGCCTTCTAACTCAACTGTTGCTTTATTGTTTTTTATGCTTATCAATCTTCCAGTCAATCCATTGAATTCTATAAAATCTCCTTCTTTTAGGCTTGATTGCTCTTTTTGGGTGTGCTCTTCTTTAAATGTTTCTTTGGCTCTCTTTTTTATTCTATCTAAGCTTTTGTGCGTTTTTGATATATTTTTCTCTCTTAGAAGTGTCGCTATTTCGTTTTTTAGCTCTTCTATAAGCTTTTCAAACTCTCTTTCCTTCTCTCTCTTCTTTCTGTTTAGCTCATCAAGAAATCTCTCTTTCTCTTTTTGCTCTCTTTCAACTATCTCTGTATATACCTTTTTTAATCTTTCTAACTCTTCTCTTCTTTTTCTGTAATACTCTATGCTTTTTTCAAGCTGCGATTCCAACCTTGCAAATGTTGATGAACTTTCTTTGTAGAATCGCTTTGCAGTATCGACAATCTCTTTTTCCAATCCGAGAGTCTCTATTATCTCAATACCATAGCTTTTTCCTATTCTGCCGTATGTTAATTTGTATGTTGGTTTTAATGTCTTTGAGTCAAACTCAAACGATGCCATATTGAATCCTTCAGCCTGGAGAATGTATGCCAATTTTTTGTAATGGGTTGATGCACAAACAGTGCACTTTTTTGCCGTCTCTTTTATTATCGCATAGGCAACGGCTTCGCCTTCGTCTGGTGATGTGCCAGAACCTATCTCATCAAGCAGAATAAGCGTATTTTGAGTGGCTTTCTCAAATGCCTTCTTAAAAGCAACTATCTTTGATGAAAAACCACTTAAAGACTCGAATATATCCTGCTGATCGCCTATAACGGCAAACAGGTTATCAAATTTGCCTATCGTTAACCTTTGAGCTGATGGGGGAATAGCAGAATAGACACTCAAAATCAGAAGGCCTATGGTTTTTAGAAATACCGTCTTTCCACCTGTATTAGGACCTGTTATTATCAGTTTTGAATCCGATTTTAGATCTATATCAACAGGCTTTACATCTTCTTTTATGTGTAAAAGTATTGGATGCATTGCCTTTTTTGCAAAGATTATGGGTTTATCTGAGAAATCGACATCGCACTCTGGCAACCTTTTTGAATAGAGATACTTCGCTACATTTAAATCAAGAATACCTATCTTTTTTTCGTTTACCTTTAAGCGCGAAGCATTATCCCTTACCAAGTTTGTTAGATTGAACAGTATTCTTCTTCTTTCTGCCTCTTCTTTGGTTTCTAACTCTTCCAATTTTGAGTTTAGATTAAACACAGCATCTGGCTCAACAAAAAAACCGCCGCTTTTTCCTATATCTATAATCCTTCCGTTTACATACTCTTTAAAATTCGGTTTAAGCAGAATGGTGTATCTTGAGCGTTTCAAAAAAACTGCCGTATCCAACAGCACATCCCTTGCCTTTGAATGCATAATGTTCTTCAAAACCCTTGTTATACTCTGTTGCACTTCCTTTTTCTGGGTTCTTATCTCAAACAGATGCGCCGTTGCAGAATCTTTAAGAAGTCCATGTTCGTCTATTGCTTTTGTTATCTCATCAAGCAGTTGATATGGTATATCAAAATTGACAAAGTTTAGATAAAACTCTTTGTCGTTGACTTCTATCTCTTCTTTTATTCTTATAAGCTGTGATATAAAATCGCCGATCTTTTTTAACTCTTTCTCATCAAGCATACCCACAAAGGAAGCTTTTAGAATCTCATTTATGTATATATCATCAATAGCAGGTATGCCCCACTTGTTGAAATGCTCTAAAAATACCTTTAGCGTTTCAAATTCCTTTTTTGCTTTTTCGAAATCAAATACGGGTTTTAATCTATTGAGAGCTTCTCTACCGTATTCTGTCTGTATATGTTTTTCTATAATATCTTTCAGTTTATTGTAATCTAATATGTTTAATGTGCTTTTCATTTTGACGGGCTAAAGCATGTTACAAAGGTTTCATACATCTCTCTACCGAATTCACTTACGAAAAACTCTCTATTCTCTTTCAGCGCTTCGAATGTTGTTTTGGGTAATTCGTTTTTATACTCCCTTTTTGAAGTTATGGCATCGAATATGTCGCACATTGCACATATTCGAGCAAACGGGTTTATCTCTCTTTTGCCAAATGGATAGCCAGATCCATCCTTTCTCTCGTGATGTTCCAATATAATCTTTTCAACGATGGGTGAATGTATCTTTAGTTCGTTTTTTATTATCTCAACACCGTATATCGGGTGCTTTTTTATCTCTTCATACTCTTCAGGCGTATATTTTGTTGTTTTCTGCACTATTTTTTTATCTATCTTTAACATCCCTATATCGTGCAGAAAGTAACCCTTTGATATCTCTTCTAACTTTTGAAGCGATAGATCTTCAAACATCTTCTTGGTAAGCATAGAAGCATATACTCCAACATTAAACATATGCACAGCCAGATTGTGTATGTCGCTTCTTATAAAAGACATAAATATGGATATTGCCACCGCATCGTTTATCGCATGTGCTACAAATCTTCCAACATCTTTTGATACATTCTTGGCAATAGATAAATCATTGTTCTTTACCAGATTTTCAAAGTTATCTATCATAGAAACATACAAGGCATACATCTTGTTCTTCTTTGAAAGTGTATTATCGTTCAATATCTCATCTATGTTGTTGCTTATATATTTTTTATAGGAAGCAAGCTGATTTGCAGGTATATATGCTATGAAATTGGAGTTATATTCCAAGATTGGGCTATCCTTTTCAAGTGGTGTGTTTTTGCCAAGCAGTAGAACAGGCTTTGTCTCATCTAACAGATATATATCAAAATCCCTTTTGGGAGATGGTTTTATGACCTTAAGTCTAATAGGTACAAATTTCATCCTGCGATTACTTTTCTATGCCAACCCTTGCCTGTACACCTTTCTGATAGTAATGCTTTATCTCTCTCATCTCTGTAACCAAGTCAGCTTTTTCTATCAGCTTGTCCGTTGCGTATCTACCTGTTATCACAAGTTCTGTATTTGAAGGTTTCTCTTCCATCAACCTTATTAGATCATCATCACTAAACAGACCAAAGAAAACGGCAATATTTGCTTCATCCATTATAACTATATCGTATTCGTTGTTTTTCAAGGCATCTCTTACAAATTCATAACCCTTTTTTGCCTGTTTGAAGTCTTCTTCTGTCGGTTTTGAGTGTATAAAACCTTCTCTTCCAAACTGTTTTACGGTTATGTTATCAAACTTCTCAAGAGCCTTATGCTCACTATATGGCAAACCCTTAACAAACTGCGCAAATAGAACTTTATATCCTGCACCTGCTGCCCTTACAGCAAGACCTATGGCAGCCGTTGTTTTTCCTTTACCGTTTCCCGTATAGATTTGAACATAACCCTTATCCTTCATTGCTTAGCTCCTGAATTAACTTCTTCTCTTTTGCTAAGAAGCTATATCCCATCTCTCCCAACGATCTATAAAACAAAGGAACATCACTGCCGCCTTTTACATCTTCAAAAAACGAAGGAGCCCAACTTAGAAGATGATTTTCAAAGAAATCCTTTATTATTGGTTTACAGCCTTCTTCGTTTTCTAAAAGAAATGCAGAAAATTCAAGCTCAAACACAAGATAATCGGCAAATTCCCTTTCATCAAACACTTCCAATCCACACGATTCGTATATCTCTTTTACTTCGTCGGATACATTGCCGCCTACAAGCCCTTCTTTGTAAAAAGACTCATACGGATGAAATGGCGTCTTTGGAAAGTTTGATATGAATAAACCTGTATAAATACCCTGCCACTCGTGAAGTGTCATACCTTTTATCTCTTCAAGTCCCTTCTTTAGGTTCCTTATGCCTGTTATCTTGTAATCGTTTTTATTCAAGTTTGTATAAGATTTATGAAAAAGCTGAATGGCTTTATCTATAACTTCTTCAAATCTCTCTTCTGGATATGTGAAGCCTATACTTAAAAATCTATACATCGCTATTCTATCTTCTTTCATGACTGCTCCCTTTTAAACAAGACAAAACTCATAGATTGCCATTCTGGCAAATACACCATTTTCAACCTGTTTTGTTATCAACGATTTGTTGAAGTTATCCAAAATCTCAGAAGTCAATTCTACATTTCTGTTTACAGGTCCAGGATGCATTATGTATGAATCTGGAACATTCAAGCTGTTTATACCGAAAAATTTAGCGTATTCCTTCAATGAAGGTATGTTGTTGCCGCTTTCCCTTTCAAGCTGAATTCTTAAAAGCATCACAAAATCCTTATCAGAAAGCGCATCTTTAAGATTCTTCTCTATTTTTATGTTATCAAGCCATCTTTCGTCTGGAAGCATTGTTTTTGGACCGTAAAAGCTTAATTCCCAATTAAACAGCTTTGACATCCATAGATGACTTTTTGCGACCCTGCTATTTGTAATATCTCCAATTATGCACACCTTTAAGCCTTCTAACTTTCCCTTTGTCTCAAACATAGTTACGGCATCCAATATGGCTTGAGAAGGGTGATTTGCCGTACCATCACCCGCATTGATAATAGGTATATCTGTAAACCTGCTGAGAAAATACGGATAACCAGAATGATAATGTCTCACAATAAAGGCATCGGGCATCATTGCGCTTAGGTTTATTATTGTATCGTAATCCGTCTCGCCCTTTTTTATACTTGACTGATTGTGATCTATGTTTATAAAGCTTGCGCCCATTCTCTTGGCTGCTATCTCAAAGGATGTTCTCGTTCGTGTGCTATTTTCAAAGAATATGCTGATGATGGTTTTGTCTTTAAGTTTACCTTTGTATGCTTGAGAATTCTGCTTAAATTCCAAAGCCCTTTTTACCAAAAACTCAACTTCTTCCTTTGATAAATCCTTAATAGAAATAAAGTGTCTCATCTTATCTCTCCAGATCTCTATGAACTACTTCTACACTATACCCATTCTTTTTAAGAAAATTCCTAAAATACTCAACAATGGCAACAGATCTATGCTTTCCACCTGTGCATCCAAAAGCCAAAGAGAGATAGCTTTTGCCTTCTTCAGCATAAAACGGAATCATTTTGATAAGATAATCTTCTATAAGCTTTGAAAATGTCTTAGTTTTCTCTTGATTTATTACAAATTCGTATGTCTTTTTATCAAGCCCAGTTGTGTTCTTTAGTTCTTCTATGAAGTATGGATTTTGAATAAATCTAACATCCCAAACATTATCCGCTTCTATAGGCAAACCATATTTAAACCCAAACGATATAAGCTGTATAATCAAACCATTGCTCTGTTTATCTTGAAATTTTTTAAGTATAATTCTCCTAAGCTGATTTACATTTAGATTTGTCGTGTCAATTATCTCATCTGATAAATCCCGTATCTCTTCAAGCAGCTGTATCTCTTTATCTATCGCTTCTGATAATGTTAATCCTTCTAAAATACTTAACGGATGGCTTCTTCTTGTCTGCTCAAACCGTTTAATAAGCTCTTTTTTATCAGCTGTCAGAAAGACAAAGTAAGATGAATGCGGCAGTTGCATGCTCCATTCTTTTATGTATTTTACAACTTCCTTTATGCGTGGTTCTCTTATATCGCAAACTATTGCAACCTTGTTTAGATGATTGCTTGATATATCCAATATATCCAGAAGCTTTCTTATCAATTCTAAAGGAAGGTTATCTATGCAGAAATACCCTGCATCTTCAAGCGCCTTGAGAGCTGTGGTTTTACCACTTCCCGATAAGCCACTTAAAAATACTATCTCCATTACTTATCTTTTCTTTAAGGTTTCTTCTTTTTCTTTTATCAGTTGTATTACTTCATCTTTATCTTTTGAATTGATTATCTTCTCCTTTAGTTGTGTATCTTTGAATATCTTGGCTATCTTGGCAACGGCTTTAAGAAGAATCGATGGTTTTGATGATGGCGCCAAAACAACAAAAAATATCTGGGATGGCATACCATCCAACGAACCAAAATCTATCGGTTCTTTTGTTGTAAAGACACCACCAATTAAAGAACTTAGCATATCCATCTTTGCATGTGGAAGGGCAAAAAGCCCTCCCAATGCCGTTGATCCGAACTTCTCCCGTGCTTTAAGGAGAGAAAATGTCTCTGAAGGATCAAGATTATTCTGATTGGCTATCTTTTCTGCCATTTTCTTTAAGCATTCAAACTTCTCGGCACATTCTATGTTCAATTCTACTGTCTTTATGGAATCTGAAATAGAATAATCTCTCATCTTGTTACGATATACCCGTAATCGCCATTTTTCTTTTTATAAACTACACACACTTTGCCATTTTCCGAATTATTGAAAACAACAAAGTGCTTATCTTCTTCGTTTAACTTCATTATTGCTTCTTCAACGGTCAGTGGCTTTGGTATGAACTCTTCTTCAACAATTATTGGCTCTCTTTCTGTGGGTGCTTCTGTAAACTGCCCTTGCTGAGACTGTCTCCTTTTGGACTTATACAGCTTATCCTTCATCTTCTCTATCTGTTTCTCTAAAACTTCATACACCAAATCTATGGATGTAAACATATCCTTTGACGATTCTGTTGCCTTTATAAGTTCTCCTTCGATGTTTAGATTTACATCGGCTATATGTCTGTATTTCTCCACCTTTAAAACAACATCTGCGTGTGCCGTTCCGTCTATCTTTCTCTGCAATCTTCCTATTTTCTTCTCCACATACTCTTTTAGAGATGGTGTAAGTTCGGTATTCTTTGCGCTAATAGTGATTTTCATACAAACCTCCCTTAAATTTTAATGATGGTGATGCTCATGGTCGCAAACCTCTTTGTATGACACATCCAATTTATTGGCTATAAAATCCTCAACAATCTCCCTTGCATTCTTCGGAACAACATTTGTTATAACCCTTATGCCAGAACTTTCAAGCATATCTTTGGCTTTTGGTCCCATTCCAGCAACGATTACAACATCAGCATTCTTGCTTTTTATCCACTGCGGAAAACTACCTTCATAATGCTCTGGCGCTGGCTCAATCTCAACGGTTAAGACTTTTCCATCTTCTATCTCATAGATAGCAAATTTAGGCGCATGTCCAAAATGCTCACACAGTTTGTCATCTTCAATAGGCATAATTACCCTTATCAACTTTCCCCTCCCTTTTTTAGAAAAATCTATTTTTCCAATGAGAATAATAATCGTTTGTTTTCTGTTCTATAGCGTATTCTCTTTCCATCTCGTCTATCTCTGCTTCGCTTATAGTTAAAAATTTTGCGTTTTCCACATCAAAATCCTTTTTTGTCAGTATCATGTATGCGGTGTTTATGTCTCTGAAAAAATCTTCACTCTCCTTGTTAATATCAGGATGATACTTCTTTGCCAGCTTCAAATATCTATCCCTTATAATCCATTCTGGGTCTGTCTCATCCACACCCAGTATCTTTCTTGCTGCTATCTCGTATCTTCTTATCTTGTTAAACCTATTGTGGAATGTAAAATCGTAAATCATAGGCAAACAATCTCCCTTGGAAATTTTGTCAAGGATTCAACGCCATCTTTTTTAACAAGATATGTATTCTCAATACCAACAGCCCATCTGTTTTCAAAGGCAACCTTTGGCTCAAATGCAAATGTCATACCTTCTTTAAGTTCAAAGTCAAGTCCTTTGGCAATAAAGGGATACTCATCAACTTCCAACCCTATGCCATGCCCAACAAAAGGCACCTGATTACCTTTTGCCCCCATGAAGTTATCCTTGTATCCTGCTTTCTCTGCCATCTCAAGACATCTGTTGTATATCTCAAGCGTGGACGAACCTTCCCTTGCCGTCTCTTCTAAGAAGTTCATAACTTCTAAGCAGAAATAATAGGCTTTTTCCATCTCTTTATCAAGTTTTCCTATTACAAATACGCGTGTCTCATCACTTAGATACCCTTGATAATTACTTAGAAAGTCAACAATTATCGGCTGATTCTCTTCAATTCTAAATCTTGATGCACCATCGGGAAAGTTGGGCGATATGCCGTATCCTGTTGTGGGTTTTAAAAAACCGTTAGGATATGCACTTCTTGGTCCGCTATGCACATGTCCCATAAACATCTCACCATTAAAACCACGCATTCTGCATCTGCCTTGATGATGTCTCAATCTTGCTTTATATTCCAAATAGGCGCTTATCTCTATCTCTGTCTGATAAGGTTTTATGAATTCCTTTGCATCCTGCATAGTGCAGTCCAACATTCTTGCTGCTTCTCTCATTAAGTCTATCTCTTTTTTGCTTTTTATGGCTCTCTGCGAGCGTATTATCGGCGATACATCGACAAATTCAGCGCTTGGAAAGGCTTTTTTTAGCCTAAAGAACATCTCAGTCGGCAAGACATCCATCTCTATGCCTATTACCTTATAGTTAATTTCTCTTTCTTCGAATAAGCTTGGAAGTTGACTGACGCCTTTAAAGGCAACGATGTCGTCTTTATTGATTGGACTTTCTTCTATTGCTCTTTTTAAACCTTTTCTTATGGCAAAAAGAACCTTACCATCATTTGATACAATAACTGTTCCGTTTGGCATCGTGTTAGTGTAGTAATATATATCCGTGTTTTGCATAATTATTGCAGTATCTATGCCGTTTTTATCAAGGCTTACAGAAAGATCTTTTAATCTTTTCAAGATCTCTTCTCTCATTTTCAAGCCCCCCAGAATTTTCTTTATTATATCACTAAAAGTCGATAATTCAAAAATTTATCCCACCAAGCACATTTTTTTGTTAAACTATCAAAGATGAAAGATTTGGTCGATGAGATAAAAAGAAGGGTTGATATTGTTGAATTTATATCCCAATATGTCCAGCTTAAAAAGAGAGGCTCAAACTACTTCGGCCTATGTCCATTCCACCACGAAAAAACACCATCTTTTTCGGTAAACCCAAAAGGCGGGTTTTTTCACTGCTTTGGCTGTGGCGAAAGCGGCGATGTAATAACATTCCTTATGAAAATAGAGAATCTCGACTTCAAAGATGCAGTAAGAGAACTTGCAAGAAGGTATAATATACCTGTCTCTTTTAAAGAGAAATCCGTATATGACGATTTATTTGAGATACATAGAATAGCCGCAGATTACTTTAGAGAAAAGCTTTTTGCCAATCCTTTAGCACTTGAGTATTTAAAAGGCAGGCAGATAAATAAACAACATATAGAAGAATACGGTCTTGGTTATGCACCAGAAAGCAGCGAACTTGAAAGGTTATTGAAATCCAAAGGATTTAAAGAAGAACAGCTTATAAGAAGTGGAATTTTTACAAAAGGTTATAACGGACTTTATAATAGATTTTCCCAAAGAATTATATTTTCTATCTATGATGAAAGCGGTCGGGTCATAGCATTTGGCGGCAGGATTTTAACAAACGATAAAAATAAGGCTAAATACTTAAATTCGCCAGAGACTCCCATATTTTCAAAACAGAAGGTGCTTTTTGGCCTAAATTGGGCAAAACAGAAGATAAAAGAGACAAAAGAAGTAATCATAACAGAAGGTTATATGGATTGTTTAAGGCTGCATATATCAGGCATTAAAAATGCAACCGCGACGCTCGGCACAGCACTTAGCAAGTTTCATCTATCAACACTATCCAAGTATGCAGAAAAGGTGTATCTCAATTACGACGCTGACGATGCAGGGTTTAGGGCTATGGTAAGAAGCGCACCTATTGTGCTTTCTTCTAAACTTAAACCGTTTGTTGTCGTGCTTAAAAAGGGTGAAGATCCCGATAGTTTTATATTAAATAACTCAAAAGAAGCTTATCTTGATAGGCTAAAAAGTTCAAAAGAGTACTTTGATTATTTAGTGGAGTTTTTAAAGAATAAATACAACACAGAAGACCCAACCGAAAAGCTTAAGGCAATAGAAGAGATAAAGCCTATAATTTTAAGCGTGTTCGACCCTGTCGTTAGGGCTGCATATCTAAACAAAGCGGCAAACCTTTTTAAAGTATCAGAAAGTGTATTTAGCGTAAAATCCAGGTCGTTTTCCTTTCTCTCTTCCATAACAAAGCAAGAAGCGTTTTTGAGTATAGTTTTAAAAGATATAGAGCTCATCGGATGGATAGAAGATTTTGAAGAGTTTGCAGACAATTTTGATGGTGTGTATAAGTCTTTATATTTTAAGCTGATAAACTTCTATCTAACAGGAGAAGAATTTAATTTAGGCGAGTTTGAAAAGAGTTTAGATGAAGAAGAGAGAAAACTTTGCTATAGACTTTTAAGCCTTGCGCAAACAGATATAGAAGAGAGATTTGAAAGAAGAAAGGTGTTATTGTATCTTATAGCTCAATTTAAGATAGAAAAGCTTAGAAAAAAGCTTGCAGAGATTAAGGAAAAATTAAAAAGTGATCCGTCAGAAGAGAACTTAAAAAGATACAACGAAACATTTAAAGAGTTAAAGGAAGTGTTAAATGGTTGGTCAGATAGCTAATTTCATAGTAAATGCAATAGGATACGGTGGATATGGTGGCATTTTTCTGCTTATGTTTTTAGAAAGCACATTCTTTCCATTTCCAAGCGAAGTTGTCATTCCGCCTGCTGCCTATCTTGCAGCAAAGGGTAAAATGAATATTGCTTTTGTTGTATTAGCTGGAAGCTTAGGCAGTCTTTCTGGTGCGTGGTTTAACTATTGGATATCTTATAAATTTGGCTATCCATTTCTTTTAAAATACGGTAAATATGTAGGTCTTGGAGAAAAGACGCTCAAAAAGGTCGATAAGTTTTTCAAAGAACACGGAGAGATAAGCACATTCATAGGCAGATTACTTCCCGGGATTCGTCAGTATATCTCTTTGCCTGCCGGCGTTGCAAGAATGAACTTTCTTAGGTTTAGTTTGTTTACATTTTTTGGCGCCTTGATATGGGTTTGCGTGCTTGCATTTATCGGCTTCAGCGTTGGCAACAATATGCAGCTTGTAAAAAAGATGCTTCACGAAGCGTATGTTTATATAATTATTTTTTCTCTGTTTATTGTTGGTGTATATATAACTATAAGAAAAATCAAAGTTCGCAACTGATTC
>CAYTZD010000003.1:0-23069 GCA_964442345.1 uncultured Hippea sp.
GTCTCAAGAATCAAAGGAATATCGTCAAACCGCTTATCTCTCATTAAAAGCCTAAAGGCGTCTATGCCTATCTTGCCTTTACCTATACTTTCGTGTCTATCAACTCTCTTGCCAAGTTCAACCTTAGAATCATTCAGATGAACGCCCTTTAGCCATTCAAATCCAATTATTCTGTCAAACTTCTCCCAGGTTCTAAAGAAGCTCTCTTCGTTTCTTATATCGTATCCTGCAGCAAACATATGGCATGTGTCAATACAAACACCAATGCGTCTTTTGTCTTTAACCGAATCGATTATATCCCTTAAATGTTCAAACCTATAACCAATATGCGTGCCATCGCCTGCCGTATTCTCAATAACTATAACCACATCTTCTGTCTCTTCAATAATCATGTTTATGTTTCTTGCAACAAGTTTTATGCATTCTGTCTCTGATATCTTATTCAAATGAGCGCCTGGATGGACATTTATCTTCTCAAGCGACAACGCTTTCACCCTTAATACTTCATCCTTAAACGATTCAAACGACTTTTTAGCGTTCTCTTTAACAACACTGCCTAAATTTATCAAATATCCTGCATGCGGCAGAATGTATTTACTATCAAAACCCAGCTTTTTACAATTTTGCTTGAATTTCTCAACTGTATCTTTGTCCAAAGGCTTTGCCTTCCACTGTCTCTGATTTTTCACAAACAAGGCAAAGGCATTGGCATTTATCTGCTTTGCCCTAACTGGTGCGTTAAATACGCCACCTGAAGCACTGACATGTGCCCCTATATGTTTCATCTGTTTTTCCTAAGGAATCTTTTAAGTCCGTATAGCAAAAACGCTATATAGACAGGAATTACAACAATAAATCCAAATTTTATTCTTAAAGCAATAATCGATACAAGAAAAAGAAAAACAAGCTCAAAGAGTATAAAATTATCCACAAGCCTTCCAATCCTTATTCTACCTATCATTTTTGACATATAAAAGAACAAAACGATACAATTTACAAATCCTGTAATTGCCGTTGATATGGCAAGTCCAACAAAACCAAGCCAGAATCCCAATCCCAATGATGATACTATAGCTGCAATAGATGAGACAACAGACGCCCTAAGTGGTGTTTTTGCATCCTTTATGGCATAAAACGCATTGCCCAAAATCTTTGAAAATGAGTAAAAGACAAAACTAACCATCATTATCCTTAAAGCCAAAGCCGTATTTGAAGCATCAAAAAGAGAAAATTTGCCATGCATAAATAGAAGCTTTATTAAATCATCAGCAAAAACAGCAAAATAGATTTCAACACCTATGGATAAAAAAAGCATAAATTTAAGCAGAACTTCAACGGCAGATGGTATTTTATCTTTCTCTATCTTTGACAAAGTCGGCAGAGAGCTTTGTGTTAAGGCTATAGAAAATACCGCAAACGGAAGCTGAAATAGCCTATTTGCATAAAACAGATAGGTAAAACTGCCAGCCTGAAGAAAGCTTGCAACAAACGAATCTACCATTGATGAGATGTAAGATGCACTGCTGCCAAAAGCCGTTATAGCTGCTAAGGAGAATATCTCCTTTGTTGACTTTTCAAGTTTCAACGAGAAGTTAAACGGCAATCTTAGGCTTAAAAAATCAATCAGAGAAACCAGAAGCTGCAAAACTCCACCGATTAAAACGCCAACCGCCAACGCATAAGCAGGATTGTCAAACTTATTTAAAAGCAGCAAAACGGATGCAATCAAGGAGATATTCAAAAGTGCAGGTGCAAACGACGGAATGGCAAAATGCTCATAGCTGTTTAGAATCCCCATAAAAAGGACATACAATCCAACAAAGAACAGATAGGGAAATGTAAGCTTGATAAGGTTATTCATTGTCGATGAATAGGCTGAATTGATATATCCACCAGCAAACAGAAGCATCAAAAGTTTTGAAGCTATAACACCCAAAACGGTTATAAAAAAAAGAACAACGCCAAAATAGAATATCAGATTGAATATTGCCTTTGGTTTTTTTCTTTCTTCTATCTTTGATAAAACAGGCACAACGGATGAGTTTATAGCGCCTTCGCCAAGAAACCTTCTTAAAGAATTGGGTATCCTAAAGGCTATAAAAAACATATCGGTATAGACGCTTGCACCAAGATAAGAAGCAATAAGCAAATCCCGAACAAAGCCCAATATTCTGCTTAAAAGCGTAAAAATGGATATGGTTTTTGAGTTTTTAAGCGTCTTTTTTAACGAGAACAACGAATTCGCCCTTTATGGACGGCCTTTTTGAGAGAGTATCAATAATTTCGCTTACTTTTCCTATCAAAAATTCTTCGTGTATCTTTGTTAATTCCCGCGCAACGACAACTTCCCTTTCGCCTAAGGCTTCTTTAACATCGGCTAAAGCCTTCAAAATCCTGTTTGGAGATTCATAAAAGATTATTGTTGCACCTATATCGGCTTCTTTTAATGCTTTTTTCCTTTTAAATGATGTCTTTGGCAAAAACCCTAAAAAGACAAACCTATCCGTTGGTAAGCCGCTTGCGCTTAATGCAGCTATTAAAGCACTTGCCCCTGGAATTGGAACAACTTTAAGTTCATTATCCCTGAAAGCTTTAACAATTCTATATCCTGGATCTGATATTGTCGGCGTGCCTGCATCGGTAATTAAGGCAATATCCTGGCCATTTTTTGCATCTGCAATTGCCTGATTTATGATCTTTTCAACATAGTAATCGTCGTTGTATTTTACAAGCTTTGTATCTATCGAATACTTCTCAAACAGTCTGCGCGAATGATTGGGAGCTTCAGCAAGCACATAGTTAACACTTTTTAAAACTTCGATGGCTCGATAGGTTATATCGTCAAGATTGCCTATTGGTGTTGCAACAACAAACAGTTTGCCGCTCATAGACTTCTAAAATGCTCCCTGATTTCAGCTATATTTGGACAGGGATTTTCTTCTGGACATCTGCCCCACATACAGCTTGGGCCTGCATTCTCAAATATTATTGGTGCTTTGCTTTTTGCTAACTTCAGCATCTGGATTGCAGCTTCTCTTATCTCCCACTGAGCCCTAACGCAACATCTCAAAGCAAAGAAGTGCAAAAGTTCTCTTGCGTTCATCGTTATAACGATGTTTGATACGACTGCCTGCGGAATTACAAAGCGGGCATCTTCCTTTTTTATGCCAAGTTCTATTAGTTTTTCGTATAACTCAATAGAGTTTTTAAGGTGTTTTTCGAATAGCTCTTTTGCTTTTTGATTCTCTTCTATCGACGGCGGAGTTGCAAAGCTGTCTGGTTTGATTTTTGTATATCTGTGGCTTTGCTGGGAATAGCTTGCGATTCTGTGTCTTACAAGCTGATGGGTTGCAACCCTGCTTATGCCTTCAATTAAAAATGTAAAGTTCACATGCTCCAAAACAGAGTGATGTCCTGACTTTATAACCCTTCTTAGAATCTTTTTTATCTCTTCATCGTCAAGTTTCAAAGAGTGCGGATTAGACGAATAGCATACCCTTGCAGCAAAGGCGGCTGTCTTATCTGGGTTTGGCGTGTATTCAATTAAATTCACTCTCATATTTTTCTCTCCACTGCTTTGTGTTCTCAATTGCAACTTTAGCCTGCAGTTCTCTTTTTTTCTTCTTATTTTTTACTTTGCCAACTTCTATAAATCCAAAGTTTTCGCTTATAGGTTGAAATTCTCCTTCTTTTGATGTTATGTATCGTATAAGGCCACCAAACATCGTGTTTTCTGGTGGTTTTAACATTTTGTTCTTCTTCAATTTAAGTGCAACATTCATACCAACATATATACCACTTGCAGCCGATGCCATATACCCTTCAACGCCCGTTATCTGTCCAGCAAAGAAAACATTGGGTTTTTTCTTTGATTGAAGAAAAATGTTCAGAAGTCTTGGTGAATCGATAAATGTATTCCTATGAAGACTACCCAACTTTGCAAATTCGGCATTCTTAAGCGCTGGAATAAGTCTAAAGATACGCTTCTGTTCTGGATATGTTAGTTTTGTCTGAAAACCAACCAAAGATAAAAGCGTGCCTTCCTTGTTCTCTTTTCTTAGCTGAACTACGGCAAATGGTGTTTTACCTTTATACTTCAAGCCAACAGGTTTTAGTGGACCAAAAAGCAGGGTTTGTCTGCCCCTTTCTGCTAATTCTTCAATTGGCAGGCATGCTTCAAAGTAATTCTTCTCAAACTCTTTTGGCTCAACCTTTTCAGCCTTTAAAAGTTCATCGTAGAATCTGTTATACTCATCTTCTTCAAGTATGCAGTTAAAGTAATCCTTATCTTGAGAATATCTTGAGCCCCAAAATCCTTTTGAGAAGTCAACACTATCGGCATAGACAATCGGCGCTATAGCATCGTAAAAATAAAGCATTTCATCGCCGATTATCTCCTTCTTTAAATATTCAACAAGCCTGCTATCACACAGCGGCCCACAAGCCACTATCCAGATATTATCATCATCCAGCCTTGTAATTTTCTCTCTTATAAGCTTAATATTTGATTCTTCTTCAGTCCACTTTGTAATCAAAGCCGAAAATTTCTCCCTATCGACAGCCAATGCTCCACCTGCTTCAACTCTGGTTAGGTCTGCAGCTTTTAATAAAACAGAATCCAATATTCTCATCTCTTCCTTTAAAACACCGCTTGCCGTCGTCAATTTCATACTACCAAAGGAATTCGAGCAGACTATTTCTGCTAATTTATCCGTTTTGTGCACTTCTGAGAATTGCTTTGGTTTCATTTCAAATAGATTTACGGCATACCCTCTCTTTGCTATAGCAAAAGCAGCTTCTATACCTGCAAGTCCTGCGCCTACTATATTTATTTCCATGATTGATTATTTTTCTTCTGAGAATATCATTATTGTCTCATTGTTGCCGTCTATCATCAGATACTTATCTGTTGCCTTCTGTTTTATGTAATACGGGTCGCTTTTTGCCATCTTTATGCGCATCTTTATTGTATCTATCTGGCGTTCAACTTTATTTATCTTTTTATCAAGAAGGGAGCTCTCTTTCTTGAGCTCCCTTAATTGTAGCTGTTTTGAATAAATACTCCGTGCGATTAATCCTATCACTATGATTACTGTTATAAGAAACAGTATGTTAAATATTCTTCCAGCTCGGGTATTCGCCATACGGGAACATCTCGTCTTCTATCTCAATAAGTCTGTTGTATTTGGCAATTCTCTCTCCTCTACAGGCTGAGCCTGTCTTAATCCATCCCGCATTCGTCGCAACAGCCAAATCAGCAATAAATGTATCAGCCGTCTCACCGGATCTGTGTGAGATAACAAACCCATAACCAGCATCTTCAGCTAACCTTATCGCATCAAGCGTTTCGGTTAGCGTTCCAATCTGGTTTAACTTTATCAGCACTGAATTAGCTATAGCATTTTCTATTCCTTTTTCTATAAGCTCAGTATTTGTAACAAAAATATCATCACCAACAAGCATTATAACATCGCCAAGCTCGTCTGTTAGCTTCTCCCATCCATCCCAATCATTTTCTGCAAGTCCATCTTCAATACTTATTATCGGATACTTTTGAATTAGCTCTTTATATAACGATACCATATCGTCGCTTGATAGTTTATCCCCACCAACGATATAGAAACCGTCTTTGTAGAATTCGCTTGATGCAGGGTCAAGTGCCAAAGCTATATCTTCTTCTGGCTTATAGCCTGCCTTCTCGATAGCTTGAATAATTAACTGCAATGGTTCTTCGTTTGATTTGAGATCTGGAGCAAAGCCACCTTCATCACCCACACCTGTTGAAAGTCCTTTATCTTTAAGAATGCCCTTCAAAGCCCAAAATGTGTCAGATGCCATTCTCATTGCGTCCTTGAAACTCTCAGCGCCAACAGGCACAATCATAAATTCCTGAAAATCAACATTATTGTCTGCATGTTTACCGCCATTTAGAATATTAAGCATAGGCAGTGGTAGTAAATTTGCATGAAGTCCGCCTAAATACCTGTAAAGTGGCTGCTTAAGTTCATTTGCAGCCGCCCTTGCAACAGCCATAGAGACAGCTAAGATGGCATTTGCGCCAAGATTGGACTTATTCTGCGTGCCATCAAGTTCAAGCATCGTGTTGTCGATTTCTGCCTGATCAAACACATCCAATCCTATGACTTCATTTGCTATCTTGTCGTTTATGTTGTTAACGGCTGTTAGGACGCCTTTGCCTCTGAATCTATCATCGCCATCCCTTAATTCAATAGCTTCATTATCACCTGTTGATGCACCGCTTGGCACTTCGCTTGTGCCTACAACATCATTTTCTGTTCTGACTGTGCATTTTACTGTTGGATTACCCCTTGAATCCAAGATCTCAATTGCATAAACATCAACTATAACACTCATATATCACCTCCAATATTTATGGCGTAAATACGCTTTCAACAAAGTCTCTTGCGTTGAATGCCCTTAAGTCTTCCAACTGTTCACCAATACCAATGTATCGTATTGGAATTTTGAACTCTTCACTTATCGCAACGATTATACCACCTTTGGCCGTGCCGTCCATTTTTGTTAGAACAATGCCCGTTATGCCTAACGCCTTATTGAATTCCCTTGCCTGATTGATGGCATTTTGACCGATTGTTGCATCTAAAACAAGAAGTGTCTCGTGTGGTGCTTCTGGGTATGCCTTCTGAATTGCTTTTTTTATCTTTATCACTTCATTCATTAGGTTTTTTTGAGTATGCAGTCTGCCTGCTGTATCAACGAAGATAACATCCATATTTCGCGCTATGCCGCTTGATACACCATCGTATGCGACCGCTGCAGGGTCTGCACCTTCTTCTTGTTTAACAATTGAAGCACCGCTTCTTTTTGCCCACTCTTCAAGCTGCTCTATGGCTGCTGCTCTGAATGTATCTGCAGCAACCAGCATGACCCTTTTACCCTTATCTGTATTGAGACTTGCAAGCTTGCCTATGGTTGTTGTCTTACCAGAACCATTTATCCCAACAACCAAAACGACAAACTTCTTATGCCTTATCTCAAGCGGCTTCTCCACCTGCTTTAGGATGTCCAGTATCACTTCCCTAATTTTTAATTCAACATCGTGCCTTGTCTTTATCTCTTTTGAGTCAATACCTTCTTCGATTGCTTCCATAACCTTCATTGTTGTTTTTACACCAAAGTCAGACTCTATTAATAGCTCTTCAATAAAATCTAAATACTCCTGCGTTATCGGCTCATCTTTCTTTGATTCTTCGTGTATCTTCTCTGTAAAGCTCTTCTTTGTCTTAAACAGCTTATCTGAGATGGACTTCAAAAATCCCATTTGACTATCCCCTATTTAAGAATTTTTCCATCTGCTTTTCTCTTTTTCCAAACATCCAGCTTGCAGAGAATAGCTCCCTTTCAAGTCTCATAGCCGATTCCCTATCAAGCAAAGCAGACTCTTTGGTTAGCTTCTTTATCTGTTTCAGTAGCTTCACATCATCATCCTTTAGTTTATAACAGAACTCAAACACTTTATCCATCAAAATATCTTTATCGTATATCTCATTGACTAAACCTATATCCTTTGCCTTCTTTGCATCTATCTTATCGGCAGATAAAAGAATCTCAAGCGCATTTGAGTATCCAACCAACCTTACAAGTCTATAGGTGCCGCCCCACCCTGTCGTAACGCCTATCTCTTTCTCTTTAAACTGAATGTATATATCGCTTCTTGCAAAGCGTAAATCAAAAGCAAGAATAATCTCAGCACCACCGCCAATAGCAGAACCGTTAATTGCACATATTGTCGGATACCTTAAATCTTCAAACCTATTTAGTATCTTGTGCATTCTAAATGCCATCTTAAAAGCATCTTCATGGCTTTTCAATGTTATAAAATAGGCAATATCACCACCTGCTGCAAAAACATTCTCACCTGCAGATTTAACAACCAACGCCTTCAGTTCTTCTTTTTCTGCAAAATTTAAAAACTCTTCCAAATCTCTCATATAATCCTGATTGATTGAGTTGTGCTTATCCGCCCTGTTTAGCGTTAAAACACCTATCTTGTCGCTTTTTTCAAACTTTACATAACTCATCTTCAAAACCCATAAGGATATTGATAAACGCCTTTTTCTGTTATGATTGCATCAATTAGATTGGCATCTGTTAAATCAAACGAAAAATTCAAAGCATTGGACTTTCTTGGTGCGACTTGAATTCCTGCAATCTTTAGTACTTCATCCTTTGAACGCTCTTCGACTGGTATCTCATTTAAACTTTCTATGCTTCTGTCTATTGTTGATTCTGGCGCTGCAACGACGAATGTTATATTGTGCCTTTTGCTCATCGCAGCAAGACAGTATGTCCCGATTTTATTTGCCGTATCGCCGTTTTTTGCAATTCTGTCTGCACCCACAATTACAGCATCAACAAGCCCTTTTCTAAATAGCATACCGCAGGAATTATCCGTTACAATCTTGTAAGGTATGCCTTCTTCTTTAAGTTCAAATGCCGTCAATCTTGCCCCCTGAAGATAAGGCCTTGTCTCATCAACATAGACCATCTCAATATCGCCATTTCTAAACATCGTCTTTATAATGCCTAAGGCTGTGCCTATGCCACCCGTTGCCAATGTTCCCGTATTACAGTGCGTTAGAATCCTTTTTTTGTTTTTTAGGAATTCTGCTCCAAACTTGCCAATCGCTTTATCTTGAGACTTTTGCTCTTCCCACAAGTTAAAGCCACACGCCCTTGTCTTTTTGATAAGTTTTTCCAACGGCAAAAGCTCAAAAAATTCATCTACTGTCCTTTTTACATAATCCAAAGCAAAAAAGAGATTTACGGCTGTTGGCCTTGTTTTTGATAAACAATCAATCGATTTGTTTAGTTTATTTAAAAATTCATCCTTGCTTTCTGCGTCTCTTATACCCAAATAGATACCGAAAGCCGCCGTTATGCCTATTAAGGGTGCCCCCCTTACGACCATATCCTTTATTGCTTTACACACATCTTCAGCTGTATCAACTTTTAGATAAATCTTCTCATTTGGCAGTCTTCTCTGGTCAAGCAGAAAGAACTCATCGTTATCCTTTACAACTATTGGACTATAACCATCCATGCTTTTTATACCACCTTGCAGTGATTTTAAAACCTTCTTCTATCTCAACAGAAGGCTTAAACTTTGTTCTTTTAAAAAGAATCTCATTATTGCATGTCCATGCTTTTGGTTTTATCTCTCTTATCTTATCCTTGCTGAATGCCTTTGATTCTATCTTTAAAAACATGGATAAACCAATAAGCGCATCGGCAATAGGAATCTCAACACCCTTCTTTGATACTGCATCAAATAAAGCCCTGTTTATTCTGCCTGATTCTGCTTTCGAACCGCTGATATAAAAAATTTCTGGTCTATTTGTTTCTAAATCTAAAAGTTTCTCTATTGCTTTAACAAAATCGTCTATAAAAACAAGACTGTATCTCCTGTTTAGCTTTGGCAAAATGCCGATTTTTGCCATTTTGAATAGATCAATGCAACCCTTATCATAAGGACCATAGATTATTGGCGGTCTGATAATTTTAAGATTTCTATTATAGCAGCGATGTATAAATTCAAGCTCGCCCAATCTTTTTGAATGCCCATAATGAGAAACAGGCGTTGTAAACCCATCTGGCCCCCTTGCTGCAAGAGAAGAGACATAGACAATATTGTTTATGCCGTTTTCTATACATACTTCGGCTACATTTTTACTACCAATCCTGTTTATCTGATAAAGTCTTTCCAAATTTGTCGCATTTATCAATCCACCTATATGAACAACAGCATCAACACCGTTTACCGCCCTATTTAAGGATTCTTTATCAAGCACATTGCCTACTGCTACTTCAACATCACCGTTTAGAACTTCTGCCTTGCTCTTATCTCTTAAAAAGGCAACAATTTCATGTTTCCCTTTTAAGTAATTAACTGTGTTTATGCCAACAAAACCTGTAGCACCTGTAACAAGTATTCTCATACGCTCTCTTCCATCGTTGACACAAGAATTTCAAATCTTCTTTCTATCTCATCCATTAAACCACTCAAATGCTGTTGTTCAAAACCTATTACCTTAGCAGATGGCAATTTCAAAATCACGCTTTCATCATCAATCTTGGACTTTTTTCCTATTCCAAGCAGATTATTAACGATATAATCAGAAAAGTTAACCAAAGCTGCCTTATTTAGAAAATCACTCGTTTTTTTAAGTGAAAAGTTTAAATGATGAAAAGAGACAGCATCAATTATCTCCTGATCAAAATTCCACTCCTGCAATATATAGCCACCAACATCGGCATGATTGTATCCATATTTGTCTTCTTCCAATGGTCTTATATCTTTGTCGTTCTCATACGATTCTTTTAATATCTCCATATAATCTACAAGCTCACTCTTTTTAAAAACGATCTTTCCAATATCATGAAGAAGACCAGCAATGTAAGCAACACCATCTTCTGTGATTTTTACCTTCTCGTTCACTATGGATGAAGCCACAGCCACAGCAAGAGAATGCTCCCATAGAATTTTGTCAAACTCATCGCTAACCTTAAATGCGTTTTTGGCAGATATCATGATTACGATCTTTTTTACTTCTTCAAATCCAATCAGTGTTATAGCATCAGAAAGCGTTTTAACCTTACCAGAGAAATTATAGAATGCCGAATTCGAAATCTTCAAGATATAAGCTGCCAAAATCGGGTCAAGTGATATAATCTTTGCCAATTGATAAGCACTCAAATCATCTTCTTCAAATAGACGCAAGATTCTCATTGCAACCTTTGAAAATGTAAGCTTATCCTTAACACTATCAACCAGATCCTTTATAGATACCTTCATCAAAAACTCCAATCTATGAGTTTTTTTATATCTTCCGCCACAGTTTCTTTATCCCTTGATGCATCTATCCTTACATGAGCCTTACTATAACACTGCCTTCTTCTTTTAAACAGCTCAAAAGCCTTATCTTTATTTAAAAACAACGGCCTATCCTGTGAAGTCTCTATTCTTTTTTCTATCTCTTCAAAATCCACATCAAGCCAAACAACCAAACCTATCGATTTTAACTTCTCCATATTATCAAAAAAGCACGGCATTCCACCACCTGTTGCAATAACGCAACTATCACAAAATCGCAAGCGGCTATTTATTATCCTTCTTTCGATTTCTCTAAAATATCCTTCACCTTTTTTATCGAAAATTTCAGGTATAGTCAATCCTTCCTGTTTTTCTACTAACTTATCAGTATCTACAAACTGCAAATTCATCTCTTTTGAGAGAATACGCGCTATTGTTGTCTTGCCAGAACCCATAAACCCAACAAGAATGATATTACTCATTTGGTAAGCAAGTATCTTTTGTATGCTTTGACTCTCTCTTTTAGTTCCTTAATCGTATCACTGCCAAACTTCTCAATGTATGCATTGGCAAGTTCAAAGGCAACAACAGAACGAGCAACCACACTCAAAGCAGGCACAGCCGTTACATCGCTTCTTTCAAAGGCAGATATATCTTCTTTATGCGTATCAACATTAACAGACTTCAAACCTTTTTTTAGTGTTGGTATAGGCTTCATGTAAACCCTTGCAACTATATCTTCACCATTTGACATGCCACCTTCTATGCCACCTGCCCTATTCGACAATCTCCTATATCCGTTATCATAAACAATCTCGTCGTGAACCTGACTGCCAAACTTATAAGCATTTTCAAAACCATCACCTATCTCAACAGCCTTTACAGCCTGAATGCTCATAAGGGAGAACGATAGCCTTGCATCCAATCTTCTATCCCACTGCACATAACTACCAACACCAGCAACCACACCAGAAGCCACAACTTCAACGACACCACCAAGCGTATCACCTTCTTTTTTTGCTTCCTCAATCTCAGCTATCATCAAATCTTCCGCTTTTTTATCTGGACAAAAAACCAAAGAGTCAATAACCCTTTTTTCAAATTCATCATTTACTTCTGGCTTTATGTCTGTTTTGACTTTTCCTATACTTCTAACAAAACTTATAATTCTTATGTCTAATTCTTTAAGCAGAAGTTCACAGATCGAACCGACAGCTGTTCTTATTGCTGTCTCTCTTGCACTTGAACGCTCAAGCACATCCCTTATATCGTCCCTGTCGTATTTTAAATATCCCGATAAGTCTGCATGACCCGGTCTTGGCCTATTTACCCTTCTGTTGTGATTTTTTTCAGCAAACGGTTCCATTATATTTTGCCAATTCTCAAAGTCTCTATTTTTTATGAGAATGGCAACAGGAGAACCTATTGTTTCGCCAAACCTTACACCACTTAAAAATTCGACTTTGTCCTTTTCTATCTTTTGTCTGCCGCCTCTACCGTAGCCTGACTGTCTTAAAAGAAGCTGTCTATTGATAAAATCTAAATCTATCTTTAAACCTGCTGGTAATCCTTCTATTATGGCAACAAGGGCTTTACCGTGAGATTCGCCTGCATCTAAAAACCTAATCATCAATCTTCTCCGGTTTCTCTTTTTAATATCTCATTTATCTTCTTAAGCTTCTTATCGACAAGATAGTGAAAACTGCCCTTCTCAAAACCCTTTAATGTTCTTCTTCCCGCTTTCATATCGGTAAATATCTCTATTGCATCGTCTATGGTATCAATCGCATATAAGTGAAATACGCCGTTTTTGATTGCTTCTTCAACTTCTCTATTTAACACAAGATTTCTAATGTTTTTAGACGGTATAACAACACCTGCACCTTCCAAATTGTCTGTCAGTTTGCACACCTCAAAAAACCCTTCAACCTTCTCGTTAACACCACCAATCGGCTGAACAACACCGTTCTGGTTCATTGAGCCCGTAACTGCAAGATTCTGTTTAATCGGCACTTCAGATAAAGATGAAAGTATTGCAAGTGTCTCTGCAACCGATGCACTGTCGCCTTCTATCATAGAATACGACTGCTCAAAGCTCAAAGATGCAGAAAAACTCAAATTTTTGTTAAATCCATACATGCCGTTTATATATCCTGCTATGATAAACGATGCCTTGTCAAATATGCGTCCTGAAAGCTTACTCTCCCTTTCTATACTTACAACGCCATCCTTGCCAAGATATGTCTTCGCCACAATCTTGTTTGGTCTGCCAAATGCAAAATCACCTATCTGGCTAACCGATAGCCCATTTATCTCGCCAATCTTCTTACCCTTAAGATCGACTATTATCTGACCATCGGTTATCATCTCATAGATCTTCTCTTTCCATAGGCTTTTTAGAAATCTATTCTCTTCTATTGCAACGATTATATCATCTTCTGTTAATTCATCCGTCTTACTGATTGTTTGAGCCTGCTTTATCACATCAAATATCTCATCGGTGTATGCCCACAGTTTTTCTTTATCTTCTGCAAGTCGGCATGAGTATTTAAACAGTTCAGAGATAGCCCTTTTTGTCGGCATCTTAAAATCGTTCTTCTTGCAAAATGAGATAATCTTTGAAGTGTATTTCTTTAAAACGGTCTCTTTTTTTGGAACGGCATAATCAAAGTTTGTCTTTATCTTAAACAGCTTTCTAAATTCATCATCAAACTCAAAAAGAATATCGTATAGATACTCAGGCCCAATCAGTATGACCTTTAGGTTTAAATCTATCGGTTCGGGTTTTAAAGTCTCAGATGCTATGATACCGTATTTTTCGCTCCACTCTTCTATGATGCTTTTGCCACTTAACAGGCACCTTTTTAAGGTATCCCACACGCCGGGATTAACAAGCACATTAAAGGCATCAAGCAGAAGATATCCACCATTTGCCTTATGAATTGAACCAGCTATGATGTGCGTAAAATCCGTAACAAATGCACCAAAATATGCCTGCTTTTCAAGTTTTCCAAACACATTATAATATGTTGGATTCTCTTCATACATCACAGGAACACTTGTTGTCTCACTATTATCAACAAATAGATTAACCTTGTATTCTGTATATTTCATCGGCATCTGCAAAAACGGGAAATTCTGATTTTTCTGCGGCAAAAACATTGTTATGTTTTTAAGCGTAAATTCTTCAATCTCATCAAGATAAGTCTCAACTTCCTTATTATCCTTAAACTCTTTTCTTATCTCGTCTAATTTGCCAGAGACAACAAATAGGCTCATCTCATCGTTTATCTTTTTAAGCTTCTCCTGTTTTTCTTTTTCAAGCTTCTTAGATTCAGCCAAAAACTCATCTATATATTTCTCAAGCTCTTTTCTCTTTTTCTCTATGGTCTCTTTTATATCATCCGAAAGAGAAGAATAATCCCTTTCGGTTATTACCCTTCCTGCTATAACGGGATTTACAACAATACCCATCTGAGAAAACTTAACGACAAAATCCAATTCGTTTGCCTTTTTTTGCAGATCATCGTAAAGCTCTTTCTGTTTGGTATCGTAATATTTTAAGACTTCCTGAATCTTCTCTTCATACTCCTTACTTTCAAACACATTGGGAACGCTTTTAATCAGATACTCAACAAAATCATCCATGCACTTTTGAAGCTTTTTACCTTCTTTGGGTTTTAGCTTTATAACCTTTGGTATCTTGGGATTCTTAAAGTTGTTTACATAGCAGTAATCGTAAACTTCAAGTTTTTTATCTTTATTAAAACTTTTAAGCATATCAAGTATCGTGTACTTATCTGACTTACTCAAATCGCCTGCTATATAAAGGTTATGGTCAAAACTATCAATTGAACTAATCTTTTCAAGTGCAAGCTCAATCCTGCGCTGATAGATAAGTGAGTTATCCGATTCTGTACCATCTTCTTCTATATTAAAATCAAGATTGATATCTTCAAACTTCAGCTCTTTTATCATCTAATCACTCCTTGACGATGTATTCACAGACAAGCTGATAAAAGCGTTCAAACTCTTCCCTTGTTGGATTTACCCTTCTGCCGTTTGGTAAGATTATTCTACTGCCTGTCTCATCCTGTTTCAAAAGCTCAAACAGGTTTTTTAGTATATCTTTCTCTTCCTTTTCAACTTCAAAGCTTAAGATAGATTTCTCATTTGTAAATTCAACAAACCACTCTCTTATTTGAATACCTTCTTTTGATAACATCTCCTTAATCGTCCATCTCTTTTTTCTGTCGGTAATAATATCTATCTCACACTTCATAGACGCACCTTCAATTAAAGTATTCGAATTTTATCTTTAGCCTTCTCCATCTCTCTTTTATGTTCTCTTTGATAGCTTCTATCTCTTTCTCTGAGATATTTCTAAATCTTCCCTGAAGCTTTAAATACTCTTCGATGCCTGTAAACTTTGGCTTTTTGTTTAGCTTATACCTGCCATCTTCAATCTCATAAAGCGGGAATATGCCCGTTTCGACGGCAAGTTTTGATATCTCAACTGTTTTATCTTCAGGGAATTTATGCCCTGGTGGACAAGGTGTAAGTATATGAATTAACTTAAAGCCCTTTTTGCTTTTTGCCTTCTCAAATTTCTTTATCAGATCAACGGGATATGCCACTGTTGCAGATGCGATATAGGGAACAGAATGTGCAGCTACAAGCTCCATCAAATCCTTTTTCGGTCTGTTTTTTAACATTGGTGCTGGTGTTGTTGTTGTTTCGGCTCCAATCGGTGTTGCTGAACTTCTCTGGATACCCGTATTCATGTAAGCTTCATTATCATAGCAGACATAGATAATATCGTCGTTTCTCTCTGCTGCGCCACTCAAAGCCTGCAAGCCTATATCAAATGTTCCACCATCACCTGCCCAACCGACGACGGTTATATCGTTTTTACCCTGCATCTCAAGCGATGCCTTGATACCTGCAGCAACTGCAGCCGTTGTCTCAAATGCCGTATGAAACACAGGAACACCTGCATAGTTCTTGCCCCACGGACCATTTATAACAGTCCAGCAACATGCTGGAATTACAATCATCGTCTTTCTTCCTAAAGCCTTCAAAGCCAATCTCATAGCCAATGCAGCACCGCAGCCAGGACAGGCAAGATGATTGGGTTTTAATATCTCATCTTTTGGTATTTTCATTTTTCACCCCACAAGAAAGTGTCTTCTTTTATTTTACCATCAAGCACATCTTTTGTGGTTTTGACTAAATCATCTTCATCAACATCATAACCACCAAGACCACATACAACACCTATGCAGTTTGATAACCCTAATGCGCCGACTAATTCATCTTTTACTATACCGCCTTTACCCATTGATATGTTTCTGTCAAATACGATAACATTTCTGGCATTTTTCAAAGACTCTTTTAGCTCATCCTTTGGGAATGGCCTAAACATCTTTATTTTTACAAGCTTGGCTTTTATACCTTCTTCTTTGAGTTTATCTACAGCAAGCTGAGAAGTTTCAGCCAATGAACCCATCGTAACCAAAGCGACTTCGGCATCTTTATCGCCGTATTCTTCTATTATTGAATGCTCTCTGCCTGAGAAGTTTTTAAATTCATCAGCCACATTTTTAAATACAGCCGTTGCTTTATTCATCCTTTCAAACTGCTGAATCTTTATAGGCATGTAATCCTTTGGGAATGCCAATGCGCCGAATGCTTCGGGTTTTTCAACATCAAGCAGCGCATTCCATCTCTTTACCTTTATAAATTCATCTATCTCCTTTTCAAAAACTTCAACGGGCTCTTTTGTGTGGGTTAGAAGAAAACTATCAAGACATATCATTATTGGGTTTTTTATCTCTTCTGCTACTCTAAAGGAGATAAAAACAAGGTCGTACACTTCCTGAGAGTTAGAAGCATAAAGCTGAACCCATCCTGTATCCCTTTGACTTAAAGAATCAGTCTGTTCAGCCCAGATGCTCCAGGGTGGTGCAACAGCCCTGTTTGCATTTGCCATAACAATCGGCAGACCAGATCCTGCAGCCCAGTGCAAAACTTCATGCATTAGAAGAAGACCTTGAGAACTTGTCGCAGTAAAGACCCTGCTTCCTGCAGCCGATGCACCAATTGCAGCAGCCATAGCCGAATGCTCACTTTCAACCCTTATAAAGCGTGTATTTATCTCACCTGCAGCTATAAACGATGCTACCTTCTCAACAATAGATGTTTGTGGTGTTATAGGATATGCGCTTACAACATCAACATAACTCTGTTTTACGGCATAAGCCACAGCGTCGTTTCCACCCAACACAAGACTTTTCATAGCTCCCTCACACTTTCGTAGGCAGCCAAAGCCGCCTGTATATTTAGATCTGCTCTTTTTCCCATCTTCTCTTTATAGACCGCTTTAAGCGTATCAAGTGAAAAATCACCGCTAATTTTGCAATACGCTCCAAGTAGTGCGGTATTGATAAGCGGCATTGCTGCGGTTCCAAGATTGAGATTTAATGCTATAGCGTTCGCATCAACGGCAAATATTCTTGCCTTTGAAGGTTTCTTCTCTATGTCCAAAGGAAGATTGAGAAGTGCCAACCCATCTTCCTTTAAAACAATGTTATTAAGAAGCGTAATGTTAAACACTATAACCGTATCGGGCGTTTTAATCGAATAACGGTTTAGAATTCTTCTTTTTTTGTCTATCCTAACATAGGCGTTCGATGGTGAGCCTCTCCTTTCTGCTCCGTATGATGGCATAAACTGAACCTGATAACCTTCCTTAAAATAGATGTTGGCAAGCAGCTCACCTGCCATCACAACACCTTGACCGCCTCTGCCGTGCAAACCAATCTCCTTCATCAAACCCACCCCTTACGAAAAGTTTAGGCATTATAAGAAAAAAGTTATGCTTTGTAAATATTCCTTATTTAGTAAGTCTCTCGCCAAGTTTTAATAGAAATGGATTTAAAGAATACCTATTGTTAACAACGGTATCTATATCTACAAGTTTGAGATGTTCATCCTTATATGCAACCATAGCATGAATCTCTTTATCACCTATGTGTTCAAGTGCAAACTCCATAAACTTATATGCCATCAGTCTATCAAAAACCGTTGGATTGCCGCCACGCTGCACATGACCAAGAATTGTAATCCTTGTCTCCATATCGAGATTTTTCTCCAAAAACTCAGCCATCTTATAGGTCTGTTTTGTGCCTTCTGCCACAATGGCAACAACATAGCTTCTGCCTTGTTCTATCTCTCTTTTTAATCTCTTCTCTATGGAATTATAATCAATAGGCAATTCTGGAATTGAGAGTATTTCAGCACCGCTGATAATTGAACTTACAAGCGCTAAATAGCCACACTCCCTTCCCATTGTCTCAACAACAAAAGCCCTGCCAAACGAAGATGCCGTATCTCTGATATTATCAAGCATGTGTCTTATTACATTCAAAGCCGTATCAACGCCAAGACAGTAATCCGTTCCATATATATCGTTATCTATGGTTACAGGAATACCCAAAAAACTTATGCCAAAGTCATGATAAAACACATCCATCGCCTTAAAAGAGCCATCTCCACCAAGAACAATAAGTCTATCTATACCAAGCTTTTTAAGATTCTCAAAAGCCTGTTTTCTATATTCATACTGATAAAACCTTTTTGACCTTGACGACTTTATAATCGTTCCGCCTTTGTGAAGTATGCCTGCAACATCAGAATAGTCTGCTTTTTTTATCTTTCCATCTATTAAACCTTCAAGTCCGTTATAGATAAAATACGGTTCTATACCTTTGGAATAACCCAACTCGACAAATGCCTTTAAAGCCGGATTCATACCGGCAGCATCGCCGCCAGATGTAAAGATACCTATTTTCATTGTTTGCACCTCAACTTTACGATTTTTATGTGTACACTTTTAAATCTTTTCTCTTCTAAAACATCGCACCCTTTAAATAGTTCAAGTTCCCTACCCAATTGACTAAACGCCTTTTTATCTGTCAATTTCAGCGTCGTCTCAAAAAATTTACTCCCTTCTAAAAAACATATGCAGTATATTTCAGTATCGTCTTTTGCATGCTTTAAAACCTTTTTTATACCTTCTCTGTCTGTATAATATGTGCTTACAAAAAAAATAATCTTGTCGAATTTTATCTTATCTTCCAGAAGAAAATCTGTTTCAACATTCCACGAAAAATAGTTTTTTTCGTTTTCTGTTATTTGAACACACAAAGATTTAAAATAATCCACTTCTCTATAGACTACAAACAGCTTCTCATCTGGTTTTGGGTCAACATACTCAACAGATTTTATGATGTATGGCTCATACTGAAAGCGCCTTGCAAATTTAGATTTCTGAAGCTTTACTATCCAGCTTGTTATACCCATTATTCTGAACTCGTGTTGTTGCTTTTGTTTGTATCAGCCTTTTTGCCTTTTACAGGTTTTGTAATCTTAATAGAATAACCTTCCTTTCCCGCTTTATATCCCGCATATGCACCACCAGCTGCTGCACCACCAATAAGCAATGGTGTACAGGATGTCGTAAATAAAAGAAAAAATAAACCTATCAAAAGAAAGATTGTTTTCTTCATACCCCCTCCAGTGCTTCTAAATAGATGTTGAGAATATCCTGTTTCGTAAACTCGCAAGGGCTATTTTGTATGCCATGAGACATTGTCCAGAAGTTGTCTTCAACCATTCTTTCTATGGTTTTTCTATCAAACCCAAAATCCTTTAGCGTTTTATTGAGAGAAAGCCTTTCTATCAATTTGCCAACAGCATCCACACAGGCTTTGGCTGCTTCAGTAAGGCTTTTGTTTGATATATCTTCTCCAAGCAGATAAGCTATATCGGCAAATTTCTCTTTGTTGCAATAGACAGCCCTTTTTAAAAATGGAATCATAACCATTGCAAGCCCAAGTCCGTGTGGCAGTTCTGGGTTGAATGCACTTAAGTTGTGCTCAAGTGCATGCGGCAGGGAAGCCCTACCAACATTCAATGCCATTCCTGCAAACATCGCAGCAAGACTCATATTATCCATATACTTCTCTTTCTTTTCTTTGTAGGCAGCAAACAGGTTAACGCCTATTAGTGATATAGCTTCTCTGCAGTATGCATCTGTAATGGGGCATGAAGATTTAGAAGTATATGCTTCAATTGCATGGCTTAATGCATCAAATCCTGTATTTGCTATTACCTTTTCTGGCATAGTATAGGTAAGCGATGGGTCTATCAGTGATACCTTTGGGTATATAGAAAGAGACGATATAGCAACCTTAACCCTTTTTTTATTGTCGTTAAATACGGCGTATCGCGTTACTTCACTGCCAGAACCAGATGTTGTCGGAGTACAAACCAACGGGAATGCATCAAGCACATTTAACGAATTATCGTTGTACAAATCCCACACAGATTTGCTGTTTTTTGCGCTTAAGGATGCAATCTTAGCCAAATCCATTGCACTACCGCCACCTATGGCAACAACAACATCCAATCTATTTCTTTTAATCTCTTCTGCTGCATCTTCTATCGCTTCAACATCGGGATTTTGTGGCGTTCTATCAAATAGGACAACTTCTTCTATCTTACTGCTTCTTTTTAAAATATTGAGAATATACTCAAGCTTTCCTGTCTTTTTTAGATGATTTCTCCCAACAACAAGCAAAACCCTTCTGCCGTTTCTTGAAGTCAACTGGGCAAGCTTCTCTATGCCACCCTTCTGGAATATAATCCTTAACGGCGCATAAAAGCTAAAATCTTTCATCTGCATCACCCCTTGATTAGGATGTTACCTAAACTTTACAAACAAATCAATTATTCTTCGGCAAAAGTGTATCTATGCAAAACAGTTCTGTCAAATGGTCAAATTTATTGTATTCACTCAAAAAGTGTTGTATAAAAGCAAAAGCCAAGAAAGAAAAAACTTTTTTATTTATGGGAGGCACTGAAAATGCATAACACTGTTAAGGTTGCATTGATTGTTTTTCTTGCACTTTTAAGCTTAAACGCTTACGCTGAAGACAACACCCACCAGTTGGATGTATCTGTAGGTTATGGTTATGGACATTTTGGAAATGTTTTTGGATCTAACCCATCTTACAAGCCTGTTATGTTTATGCTTCACTATGCAATAGCTGCAAACAAAACCGCTCATTTTTTGGCTAATGTTCCAAAGAGATGGATGTTCTACTTAGAACCTGGATACTCATTCATAAATAACAAAAGAAGCGAAAAGGAGATAGGCTTAGGCGCTGGCGTGCAATATATGTTTGACATCTCAAAGAAGGTAAAAGGATACTTTTTTCTTGGTAGTGGTTTAATCTATATAACCTATAAATCCGACTACCAAAAAGAAGGACTTAACTTCCAGGATAACATAGGTAGCGGACTGCTTTTCTTTATCTCAAAAAACAAGGCTTTAAACGCTGGAGTTAGATTTAGACATGTATCTAATGGTGGGATAAAACAGCCAAATCATGGTATAAACGATTTTATAGGCACAGTTGGAGTATCTCTATTCTTTTAAAGGTGCAGGATAAATGAGAAAAAGAAGTATCATAGAGTTTGTATTTGAGCGAATCTTATGGAAAAGCAGACTGATATCCGTTGCTGCTGTAATATTCGGTATGATCGGCGCTATTATTATGTTTATCGTTGCAAGCCTTGATGTGATAAACACGGCAAAAGACACCTTCATCTTTCTAACAAAACACACACCATCTCACGACGATTTTCACGGCATTCTAATAAGTCAAATAATTGGAGCAGTTGATTTATATTTGATAGCCGTCGTTATGCTTATCTTCTCATTTGGTATATATGAACTGTTCATAAGTGATATAGACGATGCATTAGACACAAAAATTGGCAATAGAATACTATCCATACACAGCTTGGACGAATTAAAGGACAAACTCGGCAAGGTTGTTGTAATGGTGCTTATTGTCAGTTTTTTTAAAAGAATTCTGCACATGAGTCTTTCTAAACCTATAGATATGCTCTACTTCTCAATAAGTATCCTATTTTTGGCATTGGCACTGTATTTTATGCACAAAAGGGACAAGGGAGAGAAGCTATGATAATGCCATCTGATGCACTTGATATAATCTTAGAAAGCGTCGATACCTTAGGAAAAGAGAAAATCTCTATATTTGAAGCAGAAAACAGGGTTGCAGCAGAGAAGCTTTATTCAAAACTAAATCTTCCTGCTAAAGACAATGCTGCAATGGATGGATATGCCGTCAGATTCGAAGATATAAAGGATATCCCTGCTCAGCTTAAGGTTGTTGGAACAATCAAAGCAGGTGATAGTGTTAAAGGGTTAAAGCTAAACAAAGGCGAATGTTTTAGGATAATGACTGGCGCATTCTTACCAGAAGGCGCAGACACCGTCGTTGAATTCGAAGCAACAGAAGAAAGCGACAATACGGTAAAGATATTAAAGCAAAAGAAACAATATGCAAATGTTAGATTTAAAGGAGAAGATATAAAAAAGGGCGATGAGATAGATTTTGTTGGCGAGCCTTTGAACGCATACAGATTGGCTCGCATTGTATCAACGGGTAATGTTTTTGTTGATGTATATAAGAAACCGTCTGTCTGCGTTATATCAACGGGAAACGAACTTGCCTATCTTGATAATTTTAACGAAGATTCGACAATAGATTCAAACAGCCACTTTTTACGCTCAATTCTAAAAGAGCTCGGCATAAACATCTCCTATCTTGGAATAGTAAAGGATGATGAGAATCAGTTAAAAGAGACACTGAATAACGCAAAAGAATACGATATTATTATCACAACTGCTGGCATATCGTTTGGTGATTACGATGTTGTTACGAATGTTGAGAAAGAAGTTGGCATAGAATGGAAATTTAAATATGTAAAGCAAAAACCGGGAAAACCATTTGCATTTGGAAGGTTAAACAGAAGCTTCATCTTCTCATTTCCCGGCAATCCTGTATCAACGGCATTTTGCTCATTCTTTTATTTAATCCCTGCTTTAAAAAAGATGTTGGGATACAAAAAATACAGACACATACCGATAAAAGCAATTCTAACTGAACCGATAAAGAAGAATAACGACAGGGTTCACTTCAATAGGGTCAAGGTTGAATTCAAGGATGGCAAGTTCTTTGCAACGCCATTCAAGACACAGGGTTCAAACATCATAGAATCAATAGCAACATGCAACGGCTTTGGCATGATCGAATCAGATATTGTTGGAATAGTTGAA
>CAYTZD010000003.1:23169-28390 GCA_964442345.1 uncultured Hippea sp.
ATTACATAAACATTTTATAAATGAAAAACAGATAAAACAGAACAAATGTAGCGCCGACCCATCGTGAGAGTCTTCTATTTTGGACAACAAAGCCCAACATTATGCTTGATGCTATCATAAAAGGAAAACCGTAAACCAAAGTGCTCTCATTAACCTTCAGATTACCAAAAAGTGAAGAGAAACCAATAACTCCAAAAGCATTAAATATATTCGAACCTACCACATTGCCTATTGCTATCTCCAGTTTTCCCTTTTTCGAAGCGGTTACACTTACGATTAATTCTGGAAAACTCGTTCCCAAAGCTATAACCGTAGCAGCTATAACATCGGTGGCTATACCTATCTGCTTTGATATCTCTATAACACTTTTAATTGCATACTTTGAGCCAAGATTCAAAAAAACAATGCTTAAAATCAGTATTACAGGCTCTTTCAATGTTATCTTTCTGTTTTCTTCTTCTATCTCTATCCTTTTTGAATTTATAGCATAAAGTATATATATAAACAGTGCAGCTAAAGAGAATACACCTTCTATCAGGCCAAACTTTTCACCAAGAAAGGCAAAATAGATGAAAAATGCGCTAAATATCAGTATAGGCAAATCAACTATCGCAGCGTTATGCCTTAAAATCTCGCTTTTTGAAAATAATAACGATGCGCCAAGAACAAGCAAAATGTTGGTCGTATTTGAACCCACAACATCAGCAACAACAATTTCTGAATGCTTCTGTAATACGGCTGCAATACTTGTTACAAGTTCTGGTAAACTCGTGCCTATGGATAGGATTATAGCACCGACGATAAACGGAGAAAGACCTAAAGCTATACCAACCTTTTCAGCCGATTCGGTAAAATAGTCAGCAGACTTAACAACTACAAATAAAGAGACGACAAAAACAACAATCTGAATTACTAACATGGCAGCGATTTTAACATCATATCTTTTTCTTGACAAGTAATTAAAAATTGGGTATTGATTTATCGCCCACTTAAAGAGCCGAGGTGGTGGAATTGGTAGACACGCCATCTTGAGGGGGTGGTGGGAGTATTCCCGTGCGGGTTCGAGTCCCGCCCTCGGCACCATTTTTTCTTTACTTTTTCTACAAAAGCTTTATAGTAATAATGTAAAGATTGAAGCGAATTATTGATTGTGCTTGACTTTTTAAGGAATTTAAAATTACATCTAATTTGTAATTTTTTTCCTTGACAAAAAATTATTTTAGGTGTATATTACACCCAGACTTAAGGAGGTGAATCAGATGGGATGCGACAGTGAACTTAAGGCAATTGAAGAGCCTAAAAAAGAAGAAAAAACTTTAAAGGAGGAAGAAGAGATGGAGAGAACACAGGCAGGAGTACTGGTACTAAGGAAGATGCCAGAATTTAAGATGGACGCTTACGATCCAAAAACAGGTAAGTATATCACTGTATCAAGCGAAGATTACAAGGGCAAATGGTTGGTAGTATGCTTCTATCCAGCTGACTTTACATTTGTATGCCCAACAGAGATTGCAGCAATGAATGCAAAATACGACGAGCTTCAGAAGCTGGGTGTTGAAGTATTGGCTGTATCAACAGATACAAAATTCTCACACAAGAGATTCGCAGAGACAGAGCCACTCTTAAAAGATCTAAAGCTTGTAATCGGCGCTGACCCAACAGGTGAAGTATCAAGAAAATTCGGCGTTTTAATAGAAGAAGAAGGATTAGCTTTGAGAGGAAGATTCCTAATCAACCCAGATGGTGTTGTTGTAGCTGAAGAGATACAGGGTCCATCTGTAGGTAGAAATGTAAACGAGTTCATCAGACAGATTCAGGCATGGCAGCATGTTTACAAGACTGGTGAAGTTTGCCCAGCCAACTGGAGACCAGGCAAAAAAACCCTTCCTGTTAATACAAAAGCAGAAGAGCTTACAGGTCGCGTAGGCGATTATGTAACAGTAGAAGAGTTATTATCTTAAAAACAATCAGCCGGCCTTTAGGGTCGGCTTTTTGCCTTTTCAACAATCCTTCCAACCAATAATTCCATCAAATTTTGCAAATTATATAAAAAGATGATATAATTTCTAACAAATATTATCACAAGGGGGTAGTCAGTGAATACTATAATTCTTATTCTTTTAGGTGTTATCTTAATACTCATAATAGCCGTTATCTATTATTACAACAAGTTTGTAAAGCTTAAGAACATGATAGACAATGCATGGAGCGACATAGATGTTCAGCTAAAACGAAGATACGATTTAATCCCAAACTTAGTCGAAACAGTCAAAGGATATGCAAAACACGAAAGAGAAACACTTGAAAATGTTATAAAAGCAAGAAATATGGCAATGAATGCAACAGGCATTCAAGATAAAGCCCAAAAAGAAAGTATGCTTACAGATGCCTTAAAAACAATCTTTGCATTAGCAGAAAACTATCCCGACTTAAAAGCCAATCAGAACTTTCTTGACTTACAAAAAACATTATCAGATATTGAAAACGAGATTCAGCTTGCAAGAAGGTATTACAATGCCGTTGTTAGGGATTACAATGTCTTGTGCGAATCCTTCCCTTCTGTTTTAATAGCCAATCAGTTTGGATTCAAAAAACGAGAGTTCTTTGAAATAGAAGAAAAAGAAAGGGAAAATGTTAAGGTTAAATTCTAAACTACTTCTTGTTATACTTTTTTTAATCGCACTTTTTCCTATCTCATCAAATGCAGAATACTTTTACATAAAGGATTACAATGTAAATCTTTATATACATAAAGATGCAATAATCGATGTTGAAGAGACAATCAAGGTTCATTTCTTGCAACCAAGACACGGGATTATAAGAAAAATCCCTTATAAGTATAGGGTATCTGACTCTGCAAAAAAGCATTTCAGAACTTCTGGGAACTATTATAAGATATCAATCTACAACATAAATGTTGAAAATTTCAAATACTCAATCAGCAAAAGGGATAAATACCTATACATAAAAATTGGCGATAGATTGAAGTATGTAAACGGCGATGTTGTCTATAAAATCAGCTATACGATAAATGGAGCGATTAACTTTTTCAAAGACCACTCAGAACTTTACTACAACATCATAGGCCACGAATGGCCTGTAAAGATAGAAAACGCTTCGTTTGAGATAATGCTTCCAACTGCCTTGCCAAAATCATCAATAAAATATCTCGTGTTTAGTGGAACATACGGATCAACACATAAAGAAGAAGCCACATATTCAGATGGAATATTGAGCTGTGAACTTACGCATCAATTAAAACCAAAAAACGGCTTAACCGTTATTCTATGGCTACCAAAGGGATATTTAGAAAAGAGTTTCATAGGCAGCATAAAACTATTCCTTCTAAACAATAAAATCTTTGCTTTGCCTATATTTACATTTCTTATACTGTTTCTTATCTGGTATTACAAAGGTAAAGATAGAAAGATACCCATTATGGTAAGGTATAAGCCACCAGAGAACATAACACCTGCAGAAGCTGGCGTCTTAATAAACGACAGAATAGACAACCACGACCTTATATCTTTAATCTTCTGGTGGGCAAACAAAGGATACTTAGAGATTGAAGAGACAACGAAAAAATCAGCCATCTTTAACAAAAAAGACATCGTTTTAATAAAAAAGAAGGATTTAGAAGACGACGCAGAAGAGTATGAAAAAATAATATTCAACGGACTATTTCCAGATAAAAAGATAAATGTTGTGCGTGTAAGCTCTCTGAAAAATAAATTTTACGATACGATGGAGCTTGCAAAAAAGACACTCAACGAAAGAATAAAAGAAGACAACCTTTACACAAAAGGCTCAAGGGGAATCGGTATAGCCTTAATCATCTTAAGCGCGATTATGCTGGGATTTGCCTTTCAAAGTTTTCTTAATTTTTCTATCTCTTCTGCTGTAGCTTTTCTTCTGACAGCTATAATATGTTTTATCTTTGGACGGATTATGCCACAAAAAACATCGATTGGACTAAAAAAATATGCCGCTATAAAGGGATTCAAAGAATTTATGGATAGAGCTGAAAAAGACAGACTAAAAAGACTACTTGATGAGAATCCAAACTATTTCTTTGATACATTGGCTTATGCCATTGCATTCGGAGACTTGAAGAAGTGGGCTGAGAAATTTAAGGATTTAAGCATTCAACCACCAAGTTGGTATAGAAGCGAACACTTTCACACCTTCAGCGTAATGAGTTTTGCCAACAGCATAGACCACAACATATCGACGATGGCAGCAGAATTCACTGCTTCACCATCAGGCAGCGGCTTAAGTGGATTTTCAGGCGGTGGTGGATTCTCAGGTGGTGGTATGGGTGGCGGCGGCGGAAGTAGCTGGTAGGCAACAAAAATTATCAAATTATTGTTGAATTAATCAAATAATAATGCTAATTTAACTCTTTGGTATGAAAGAAGAGAAGAGAATAAGAAATAGCTTCATAGTCCTTTCTATAGTTTTGTTAACCGCTTCTCTTATCTTTACAGTTTTTATCTTCTATAAAGACCTTACAGCCATTCACAAAGAAATTCTTAAAGATTATCAGACCGTTTTCATACATAAAAGCAAAAGTGGCATTAAGAATATAGTAAACTATTTTATCGAAAGCATAAATTTTGAGAGAAAAAACACCATTAAAGAGATAAAACTCTCACTTCGCAAGAAAGCAGAGAAAATAGAAAATGCAATGATGAGTTTTAAAAAAGAGAAAGATAGAGAAGAGTTTTTAAAAATGATTTCTCATAATGACTATTCTATTTGCATAATTTCTCTTGAAAGAAAAAAGTTCTATTGTCCTATCTCAAAAATAAAAAACAATAAAGAAACGCTATTAAAGCTTATAGATACTGCCAAAACCAAACCAGATTTCAAAACAATCTATTTAAAATCTAAAGACGGTAATAAAAACAAGTATTTAATTTTCACCGTTTACAATGCAAAAGAAAAGTATTATATCTCAACACTTGAAAACCTAACAAAAGTAGAAGAGAAACTAAAGGATAATTTTAAAAAAGAGATAAATAGTTTCAGATACGGAATATCGAGAAAAAGATACATGTTTGTATTAAAAATTGAAAAACAAAATGGAAAAATAAAGGTCATAAGACTTGTAGATCCAAACAGTCCAAAAAGCTTATTAAATAAAGAGATACCTTTAGATACAAAAGATATAAACGGCCATGAATTTGTAAAAGAGATTGTAAATATCGCTCTAAACAAA
>CAYTZD010000003.1:28490-44223 GCA_964442345.1 uncultured Hippea sp.
GTAAAAGAAGAAGACTTACTTAATGGAATAATAGAAGATGAGACGGTTGAAAGAATAAGAAGGGTTGCTATAGAATTCTTTGAAAAAAACATAAAAGCTCCTGACATAAAAATAAGGGAGTGCAAAACAGGCGAAAGCTACATAGAGATGTATCAGTCGATATTCACAGATACAAAAGGCAAACCTGCAGGTGTTATAGGCGTAATATTTGACATAACGACAAAGAAAAAAGAAGAGAACAAGCTAAAGCAGATAAGCATCAGAGACGAACTTACAGGACTTTACAATCGCAGATACTTCAACGAGATATTAAAAAAGGAAGCTCAGCGTGCATTCCGATACAAAGAACCACTGTCAATGATAATGTACGATATAGACCACTTTAAAAGGGTAAATGACACCTATGGCCACATGGTAGGCGATGAAGTTTTAAAGAAGTTAAGTGAAATCATCAAATCTAATGTAAGAAATTCAGATTACATATTCAGAACTGGCGGAGAAGAATTTACCATTCTTCTGCCAGGTACGGACTTAGAGAAAGCATATAAAGTGGCGGAAAAATTAAGAAAACGCATAGAGAATGAAATCTTTGACAAGGTAGGAAAAATAACAATCAGTCTTGGCGTTGCTCAATATTCAGAGAACGAATCAACAGATAACTTCATAAGACGCACGGATAAGGCTTTATACTCCTCAAAAGAGAACGGAAGAAATAGAACTTCAATAGGATAAAGGCACCATCATCAAAAACAGAAAAGTTGAAAAAGACAAGAAAGAAGATGCATTAAGCAATCGAACTGCTGCTATTATATCAGAAACATCAGCCTTTCTGCTAAATTCTCCTATTTTGGGTTTGTTAACCCAGACACCGTCGTATTTTGTTTTTCCGCCAAGCGTTAGCTTTAAGCTGCCTGAGAATGCACTCATCGAATGAGCCGAATTGGGACTTGAATGCGCCTTTCTATACCTTCCAAATGTGTATATGGTGCTTTCAAAGCCATAGCCTACTAAAACAGAAGCCAACGCAACAAACACGATACTCAACCTTGCCGGTATAAAGTTCAAAACATCGTCAAACTTAGCAGCAAATCTGCCAAACTCAATATATCGTTCGTTTTTGTAGCCTATCATAGAATCAAAAGTGCTAATCGTTTTAAAAAGCAAAACACCAGCAATGCCAAACAGAGAAAAATAAAACATAACCGACAGAACACCGTCAACATAATTTTCAGAGACAGATTCAACCGTTGACCTTATGATTTTATCTTCTTCCATATCGTCGGTATCTCTGCTGACCATATACGAAAGAAAAAGTCGCGCTTTCTGTATATCCCTATTTTTTAAGGCTTCATAAACCCTGAGTGCATGATCTTTTAGAGATTTTACGCTAATTGATGAAAAAAATATGTAAGTTGCAATAAGAGAGTAAAAAAGCCTAACAAAAAAGTAATCTCTATAAATCACAAAGAGCATGATAACAACAAAAGCAAAACTAAAAACAATAAACAGGACAAACAAGACGCATAAAAAACCTGCAAAAAGCTTATCTTTAAAAGGATAAAAAACATTCTCAAATAGCCGTATCAATTTTCCTATCCAGACAACAGGGTGAATTTTAGCAGGTGGCTCACCAAAGAAGTAATCCAAAATAAATCCAACAGCAAACGCTATGGCATTATAATAGACAAGCTGAGAGATTATCTCTTTCATCTTATCATCTCATCAACAGGCAGGCTTTCTTCAACGATTCTGGCAAGTTCATTAAGCTGTTTGTCCTTCTCTTCTGCCACATCGATGTTGACTTTGACCTTTTTACCTATGATATCAAAGATAAACCTTAAAAAATCCTTATTGTTGAATATGCCATGCAGATATGTGCCTATGATTTTCTTATTCTCATCAAACACACAAACATTGCTATCTTCTGTAAGCTGAATAACATCTTCAACTTCTGATAAACCGTGATGAATCTCATAACCTTCAAGGTTTGCACCTTCTAAATGGTTTATGCCTTTGTAGGTTTTATTGATAAGCTTCTTATCCTTAGAAAATTCCGTTCTCATTTTCAAAAAGCCAAATCCCTTGTTTGATCCCACCTTCTCACCAAGCATCTGATAACCACCACATACACCAATTAACAACTTTTTCGATAGAATCTTACGCAAAGCTTCGTAAAAACCTGCCTTATAAAGGTAATTCAAATCATAATCAACAGCTTTTGACCCAGGGATAATTACTATATCGCAATCATCAAGTGATGGTTTATTTAGAAAGCTAAGACTTACATCATCAATAAACTCAAAAACACCAAAATCGGTAAAATTCGACATATACGGCAGTTTTATCACGCAAATCTTGATTGAACCTTCCCTTTTTGATGGCTTAAATAAAGAATCTTCTTCGTCTAATTTCAACTTAACAAAAGGCACAACACCCAGAATCGGCACAGAACAATAATTTTTAAACATATCAAACGCAGGTTTTAGAAGGTTTAAGTCCCCTCTAAATTTGTTTATTATGAAACCTTTAATCAATGGTTTAAACCTATCTTCTATTAAATCAAATGTGCCTTTAAATGCGGCAAATACACCGCCTTTGTCTATATCGCCAACAATGTAAGTATCTGCCTTTGCATAATCTGCCATTCTCAAATTTACGATGTCATACTGCTGAAGGTTTATCTCAGCAGGTGAGCCCGCACCTTCCATAACGATAAAGTCGAACTCTCTTTTTAAGCTATCAAAGGCATCCTTTGCTATTTGAAAATGCTCATCTGCAAAGTTGTAATACTCACCATACGATACGCTTTTAAATGGCTTGCCTTTTCTTACAATGTATGTTTTGCCGCCGTCTGGTTTTAAAAGTATAGGGTTCATTCTCCAGTCTGGCATTACCCTTGCTGCTGTTGCCTGCAAATTTTGAGCTATGCTTATCTCAAAACCATCTGGCGTTGTAATACTGTTTAACGACATGTTTTGGGATTTAAACGGTGCAACAGAATATCCCTTATTTGCCAAGATTCTACAGAATGCAGCCGTTATTATGCTTTTTCCAACACCTGATGCCGTCCCGCAAAACATTATTGCTTTAGCCATCTTTCATAACCTTCAAAAACGAATCCAAAAACTTCTCCATCGTTTTTTTATCCTTAATGGAAATCCTAAAGAATTTATCATTTAATCCCTTAAAATTCGAGCAATCCCTTATCAAAAAGCCTTCCTTTATCATCTTATCAAAAAGCCAGCCTGCATCTTTCTTTTTCAATTTAAATAGCAGAAAGTTTGTTCTACTTTCAAAGGTTTTAACATACCCACTCTCTTCCATCTTCTCTTTTAGCCAATCTCTAACACTTACAATCTGACTTATTTTGTTAGAATAATCCATATTTAAAGCCCTTATAGCAAGTTCTTCTGCTAAAGCCGACACAGACCAGGAAAGGCTAATCTTATTAAGTCTTTTTATAATCTTCTTATTTGGAGTATATAGCCAGCCTACCCTTGCACCTGCAAGTCCATAAAGCTTTGAGAAGCTTCTCAAAACGGCAAAATTGTCGCTTTTTGCAAAATTAAAAACAGAAAAATCATCTGCAAATTCTATGTAAGACTCATCAACAATAAAGAATGTATCCGTATTGTCTTCTATAAACAAAGCCAGTTCCTTAGACTGTATAAAACCACCTGTCGGATTATTCGGATTGCAGATAAATGCAACATCGTGTCTGCTTTTTGCAAGCTTAAACCTAAAAGCTTTACTCTCTTCTGCAGACGCAAAATCAACTTTCATATCAAAGGCTTTGGCTAAAATCTCATACTCAGAAAAGGTGGGCGCATAAATCAGTGCTTCTCTTTTTGAGAATACAGCGCACAAATCCTTAATAAGACTTAAACTGCCACTGCCTACAACTATCTTTTCTTTATCAAGAGAAAACTTTTCAGATATTGCATCTTTTAGTCTGTATGGCGTCTCTGAAAACAGACCAGAAAGCAAAAATTTATAATCTACACCATCAAACAGAATATCTTCAGGCTCAACGGTATTGCTACTTAGATCTATAAGATTTTTCTTATCTATCCCATACTTCTTTGAAAAGTATAAAATATTACCACCATGTCTTAGCATACAAACAGACCGCAGACAGTATTAAAACAAGTATAGTTTCTGTTGTCTCGATGGCAAAGCCTATCATATCTCCCGTTATAACACCCAATTTGCCTTTAAAATACTCAAAAAGCAAAAAACCGTATATAAAAAAGGCAGAATTTACAATCAGAGCAATCTTCAAAGGTAAAATAAAAAAGCTTACTGCCACGATAAGGTATCCCAAAACAAAGTCCAAGAATTTAAACTCCTTAAAAAAAGCCAAAGCCGTTCCCTTTTTTCTGCCGTAAGGAAGCTTTTTCATAAGATAAACAGCCATAAACCTTCCGTATGCAGGCAAAAGCAGATAAAAAGGCTTATACTTCAGCGTATAAAACCCAAGAAATTTAGCCATAAGCACAAAAAAGATGGCAAGGACGCCGAATGTCCCTATTCGGCTATCCTTCATTATCTTTAACATCTCATCTCTGTCTCTATGAGAGAAAAAGGCATCTGAAGCATCGGCAAGTCCGTCTATATGCAAGCCACCTGTTATAAAAACAAGATAAAACAGCATCAAGAAGGCAGATAAAGGCTTTTCTAAAAAGGATAGACCATAAAGACCAATTCCTATAAGCAACCCGACAACAGGGAAAAATTTAACGCTTTCTTTTGCATCAAATTTACAGTTTATGCGTATAATCGTGAGAAACGATAAAGCGCTTAAAAGTGCGTTCAAGATTCAGCCTCTGATACGCCTGCTTCTTCAAATGTTGCAACTTCTTTTATTATTCTTGCTGCAGCATCTACAATATGCATGGCAAGTGTCGCACCTGTCCCTTCACCAAGTCTCATATTCAATCTCAAGATTGGCTCAAGGCCTAAATATTCAAGCATAAGTTTATGTCCCTTCTCTTCTGACAAGTGTCCTGCAAACATGTAATCTTTAACATTCTCGTTTAGCCTATAGGCTATTAAAGCTGCTGCAGTTGATATAAAACCATCGATAATAACGGGAATCCTGTTATATGCCGCAGCAAGAATGACACCTGCAATACCTGCAATCTCAAGTCCACCAACCTTAGAAAGCACATCAATCGGATCGTTCCTATCTGGTTTGTTTAATTCTATGGCTTTCTTAATAGCGTTTATCTTTTTTGAATAGGCATCGTCATTTATAAGTGTGCCTCTTCCTGCTATCTCTTCTGGACTTTTATTTAAGACAACAGAAGCAATTGCAGCAGACGGCGTCGTATTGCCTATACCCATATCGCCTGTCGCTATAAGATTTAAACCTTCGTCTTTTATCTTCTTGTCTGCAACTTCAAAGCCAACCATTACAGCATCTATGGCTTCTTCTCTGCTCATTGCTGCAGTTTTTGTCATATTTTCAGTTCCCTTTCTAACCTTCCTGCTGATAAACTCATTCTTGCCACTTATGGCTTCACTGTCAAAATCGCACTTGGTTCCAACATCACACACAATAACTTTGGCATTATTCTGCCTTGCAAGAACAGTAATCGTTGCCACATCATTTATGAAGGCTTTAACCATCTCACATGTTACAACCTGTGGATATGCACTTACACCTTCTTCAACGACACCATGATCGCCTGCCATTACAAACACGCACCTTTTGTCAGTTGAAGGCTTAAGTGTCCCTTGAATAGCACAAAGCTGCTCGGATATATCGTTTAGCCTACCCATCGCCCTAAATGGCATAATCAGCTTAGATGTTTTCTCTTTAGCCTTTTGCAATATACCTTCGTCGTATCTATCTATGGCATTTACAATCTCTTCAAAGCGCATAAAACCCCCTGTTTGATAAACTTTAAAGACATATTTAACAATATAAAGAAGCTATGTCAACAACACAAAAAGGTGCACTAAAACAGCTTTCCTATCTTCCTAAAGCCATATAAGTAAAGTATGCTGCCCAATACCAAAACACCTGCAAAGTATTGCCATAAATCGATGAAGCTTGTGCCTCTAAAAAATATACTTTCACAACCTTCAATATAATACCTTAATGGAGAAAGCAGTGATAACTTCTCTAAAATCGGATGCATCGCATATACAGGCGTCCAGGCACCGCTTAAAAATATCAGCGGCATCATAATCAGCATGGAAAGCTGCGCCGTCTGCATCATACTATTTGAGACAGAAGCGATAAATAATCCTATGCCTGCGCTGGTAAAGGCATAGAAAAATGTCAAAAGCAGAAAAGCAAGAAACGAACCGTTCATCGGTATGTTAAAACCATTAAAAAGCACAATTCCAACCGAGATTATAACACCTGCCATTATTATGATGATTTGAGAAAAGCTTTTGGCAAGGATAACGATTTTGGGATTTATAGGCATCAGAAGCATAATATCCCATGTGCCTTCTTCCTTCTCCCTTACAAAAACCATAGCAGGCAGAAGGATTGAAAGCATCGTGATTACAGATAAAAGCTCAGACAAAGCCATAAAATAATGCTCATCAGAGTTTGGATTGAACAGTTTATGTATATCAATATTAATCGGCATATTAAGATTTGAAAAGTCAAGAACAATATTCTGCAGATAGCTTAAAGTCGTAAAGCTTTGAGAAGCAGCCGTTGCATCAAGCAAAACATCTATTGTGGCTTCCCTTTTATTCCTGTAATCCTTCTCAAAATTCTGATCAAACACAATCCCGACCATTATCTCTTTATTAAAAATAGCCCTGCTTAATTCTTTCTGAGATAAAAACCTTTTCGGCGTTAAAAATTCTGGCTTGTGAAGATGAGAGAGTATCTTTTGAGATATTCCACCACCTGTATAATCCACATACCCAACAGAGACATTCTTTGGCTCTATCTGCATACCACCGCCTGCTACATAAACATCAAGCGTAAAGGAGTATAGGACAACTACAACAAGACCCCACGAGCGTAAGAAATCCAAAAGCTCTTTGGCTACTATCGACAAAAAGACCTTTATCATTTCTTTAGCTCCTTCTTCAAGAACAGTCTGCCAAAAGCAAACAAGGCAAACGCATAAACAACTAATATCATCAAATAAAGCACAACCTTTTTGGAATGTAAACCTTCACCTATCAAAAATGTATCATAAATAATATGATTGTAATACATTACAGGAAACATATGCGCTTCGATATAGGATTCATGGCTCATTGAAGAGATTGGTATAACTATGCCTGAGTATAAAAATCCCGGCAAGATAGTAATTATTACGGTTAAAACAATTGCAACAATCTGAGAACGCGTTATGATAGAAACTAAAAGTCCAATTGAGAGACTGATGATAATATACAATTCACTTGAAAACCAATACAAGGCAAAACTACCGCGAAACGGAACATTAAACAGATAAACGGCAATAAGAAAGAGTATAAAGATATTCAAAGAGTGCAGAATAAAAGGCGGTGTCAGCTTCGCAATAAGAAAATCGTATTTGCTTATCGGCGATGAATAGAAATTAAAAATTGTGCCTTTCTCTTTCTCTTTAACAATCATAAGTGCAGATAAAATCGCAGGTGCCACAAGCAGAACAAGACCAATAAGACCGGGCACGACAGCATCTTCATCACGCATTGCCTGATTAAACAGACTTCTTGAATTTATATTTATTATATGTGCAGAAATAGAGCTCACCTTTGCATAGCTTTGTAAGTCGTTTATGATGACACCCTTTATATAACTTTCAAGCGTGTGTGCCCTATTTGGAAACGAACCGTCAATAAATACGCCTATATCCACCTTCTGATGTTTTACAAGTCGCTTTTCAAAGGAGCTTGGTATAATAATGATAGCATCCTTTTTTGCCTGTTTTATAAGCTTTAAAGCCTTAGCTTCACTGATGTTTGATTCTGTGGCGTTAAAATACTTTGAATGCTTAAACTTTTCTGCCAGTTCAATTGAAAGCTTACTTTTATCGTTGTCTATTATCAAAACCCTTGAATGCGTTACTTCCAAGCGTATTCCATAACCAAAAAGCACAAGAATCATCACTGGTATCACATAGACTACAAAAATCATTCGCGTTCTAATCAGTTCTTTAAACTCTTTTATGATATAGGCTTTAATAACACTTAGGTTCAATTTTGCCCTTCCCTGTAATATTCCAAAAATATCTCTTCAAAGTTATGCGCATTTGGATGTTTTTTATAGAAATTCTCCACCGTATCATCGGCAATCTTTTTGCCACTTTTTAACAAGACCACCCTGTCGCAATATTCAGCTTCACTCATATAATGCGTTGTAATCAATATTGAGATGCCCCATTCCTTCTTTAAAAGCTTCAACAGCTGCCAGAACTGATACCTTGCAATCACATCAACGCCGGATGTTGGCTCATCCAAAAACAGAACAACCGGTTCGTGGATAATGGCTGCAGCAATAGAGAATCTCTGATTTATTCCAAGTGGTAAATCCTTTGGCATAGCATCTAAATAGTCTGCAAATCCAAGCTCTTCTGCATATCTTGAGATACGCTTCAAGGCTTCGGATGTAGGAATCTGGTGTATATTTGCAAAATAGAGAAGATTCTCCCTAACGCTCATATTCTTATATAAAGCAAAGTGCTGACTAACATAGCCAATCTGCGATTTTAGTTTTTGACGGTCTTTTCCACTTCTGATTGGATGAGATAGAAGTTTTAGTTCGCCTTCATCGATAGGATAAAGCCCTAAAAGCATCTTTATAAATGTTGTTTTGCCTGCTCCATTTGCGCCAAACAGTCCCAATATCTCGTTTCTTTTTAATTCCATATCTATCTTGTCGTTTGCCACAAAATCACCAAACCTTTTGGTCAATCCCTTTGCTTCCATCACAATATCTGGTATGTTTAGCGTCTTTTCCCTTTTGCTAACTGAAATCTTCGGCAGTTTCTTTTTGCTTTTCAACGCATTGACAAAGAATATGGCTTCCAGTGTAGGCTCTTTATGTTTTGCTTTCAATGGCTTTAAGCTGTATGTTACATTGTGCAATTCCAAACAATCATCATCTTCGCAGGGTGTTTTTTCGTATGTATTATCACGCACAGACTCAACAAGCTCATTAGAACTGCCTACAGCTATAATCCTGTTATCATCAAAAAGCAGAAGCCTTTCCATTTTTGATGCTTCTTGCATATATGCGGTGCTTACCACGATAACCGTTCCTTCTTCCTTTCTGATGCTATCCAAAATATCCCAAAGCTCTAACCTGCTTAATGGATCAACACCTGTTGTCGGCTCATCAAGCAGAAGCAGTTTTGGCTTGTGTATAAGGGTGCAAATCAAGGATAACTTCTGTCTCATACCGCCTGAGAGATGTCCAGCTTCCCTTTGAGTAAATTTAGACAAGCCAGCCATGTGCAAAAGCTTATCCCTATAAACCTTAAACTTCTTATCCTGTTTTATGTTGTGTATGTTGGCAAAAAAATCCAAGTGCTCTTCAACCGTCAATGTATCATACAGAATAAGTCCAAGACCCTGTGGCATAAAACCGATATACTTTTTAACCTTCTCTGCTTCCTTTGGCGAATGGTATGTATATTGATTAAACGATATCTCGCCTTCAAATTTAATCACACCTGCTATCGCATGCATCAGCGAACTTTTACCCGTGCCATCTGCACCAATAAAACCGATAATCTCTCCTTCTTTGGCTTTAAACGATGCATCCTTTATGCCTATTTTACCTGCTCTATATACAACGCTAACATTATTTACATCCAGGTTGCCCATACTAAATCTCTGGGATATCGTCCAATGATTTTGGTAAGCCCTTGCCGTCTATGGAGATTACACCAATAGCTGGTATTCCAAGTTTAAGCAGTGGATTTATCTTTAACGGCTTTAGATGAACGGCATATACACGCTGAATCCTGTCGCTTCTAACATTCACTTCCTTTGGCGTAAACTCAGCCTTTTGAGCAATCCTGACAACTTCTGCAGGTATAGGTTTATTCGGATAAGCATCCAAGAATATCTCAGCCTTATCGCCAATCTTCACCTTGCCGTTTTTTATTGTATCGACAAAAACCTTAAGATACAACGAATGCGGGTCGATAAGGGTTGCTAAAGTGTATCCAGGCGATGCCACTTCACCCTTGTTTGCTATCTTCTCAACCACATAGCCGTCTATCGGCGATTTTATAACCATCTCGGCAAGTATCGCTTCAATCTCTTTAAGCGATGCCTTGTATGCCTTAATCTGCTTTTTTAGTGCTTCTATGTTGCTTTTTAATGCATCAAGCTTCTTTTGTGCTGCTATTTGGTCTTGCAGTGCAATTTCTGCAATCTCAACAGATTTAGCAGCCGTCTTTAACTCTTTATTTAATGCGTTTAAGCTTTTTATATCACTATCAAGCTGAAGCTTTGCAAGTTCCAATCTTCTTTTCTCTATAGCCTTATTTTCAAACAGGTTTTTGTATCTTATATAGTCCCTTCTATCCTGCTGAATCTTTAACTTCAATCTTTTTATATCTTCAATTAGACTCTGTTTTTTTAATTTGGCAATCTTTACATTCAATCGGGCTTTCTTAAGTGCATCTGGAACTGTCTTCTCTGCAATTTCAAAGTTATAAATACTTGCCTGCAGTTGATTTTGAAGCATCTTTATCTGATTTTCAATCTGTTTCTTCTTCGCCTGATACTCTTTACTTTCAAGTACAGCTATAATCTCGCCTTTTTTTATAGGCTGGCCATCATCAACATAGATATCCTTTATCCTACCTGCATACTTTGCGTTTAGATTTATCAAATCGCCATCTATTCTGCCAACTGCTGCAATCAGATTGGGTGGAAGTTCTTTTGGATTTAGTTTTTTGTATATAAAAAATAGCGCTATAATAATCAAAACGGCAAATAGAATAAATGAGCCATACTTCTTCAGCATCGATGACATCGTATCCCCCTTAAACATCTTTAATTTGTGTAATTTTACACTATTAAATAAGTTTTTCAATACTTTAGGTTGAATTTTCAAAAGAATGGTGCTAAACTTTAGAAGAAAAGGCATTGCAAAATAGAAACAGAATGCTAAAGAAAGGCAGGATTGAGAAAATTATAAGAGAGAATTTTTCTAAATATTTTTCCCACATAGCAAAGCATGAAGACATCGAACTTTTAAGTGAAGCTGTGTATAAACTGCTAAATCACGAAATAGAAGATTTACACGCATTAGGGAAAAGGCTTTTTAAATCAGGAATTCTCCTTTCGCACTTCTTCTACATATTTGAAAAGGTTGTATCACTCCTTGAAAAGGAGAATATAAGCTTAAAATTGGGCGATATGCTTTTGGCAAAAAGGAAGCTTGCCGAAGGATACATAGAAGAAGAATTGAAGTTTGATAGAAAACTCTTTGAAAGATACAGAGACAGAAAAATAGTAGCAGAAAGCGAAGAGCTATCAAAAGCCCTAAATATGCATACAAGCTGGATTATCGATTTTATAGACGCTGTCATTAAGGGAAAGATTAATAAAGATAGCGAACTTGATAACTGGATATACAAAACCCAGCAGATTGAAATGCAAAATTTCGGCAATGACACATACAAAAAGATAAATAAATCGTTGAAAGAGACTGCAAAGAGACTGTTAGAAGCCTACAGAAACGAAGAATTCTTCTACTTCTCCGTCCTTTACAGGGAATTTATGGGTTATTCATCAAAGATGCAAAATATGCTTATCCTAAACTTTATGAGCAAAGAGATCATATCCATCTATACCGACTATTTAACGGGTCTTGGCAATCAGCTTAAATTAAAAAAGGACTTAGAAAAATATAAAGATAAATATCTGCTTTTAATAGACATAAACAATTTCAGGGAAATCAACATAAGCTACGGCTTTGAGATGGGAGACAACATTTTAAAGCTTATAGCAGAAACATTAAAAAATATCAAAGACTGCAAAGCCTATAGATTTATAGGAGACGAATTTGCTGTAATAGTTGATTCTAAGGATAAGGCTTATGAAGTTTTAAAAAACCTTGAATCTATGAACTTTACCTTAAACAACCAGACTATATCGCTATTTTTCTACGGTGCTTTAGGAAAAATAAAACCCAACATACTTGAACTTGCAGAATATAGCCTGCTAAAAGCAAAAAAGATAAAAACCCACATCATTGAAGTGGAAGAAACTGAAAAGGAAGGCCCTGAAACATACAGGGATTTACTTTCTATTAATGCCAAACTGAAGCTTGCTGTGGCATCCGATAAGATTATTCCCTATGTTCAAGGCATATTTGATGTAAATGATTTATCAAAACCTGAAAAGTATGAAGCGCTAATGAGAATAAACTTTGAAGACAAAACAATGACGCCAAAGGATTTCTTAGATATACTCAAAAGCACATATCTCTATTTTGAAGCTACAAAGATAATGTTTCTAAAGTGCATCAACATCATAGAAAAGAAAAATGTCAACATAAGCTTCAACTTAAGCGCACTTGATATAATAAATCCAAACACAGCAAAATTTTTAAAGACTATTCTCATACAAAAACCAGAAACGGCAAAAAGGATAACGCTTGAGATAACAGAAGAAGAAGCGATAGAAAATTTCAAAATGGTAAAAGAGTTCGTGTTAGAGATAAAGAAACTCGGTGTTAAGATTGCAATAGACGATTTCGGCAGTGGCTATGCAAACTACAGCTACATCTTTAATATGAATCCTGACTATATAAAGATAGACGGCACACTCGTATCTGAAATACTAACAAACGACAAGCAGATTGTCTTTGTAAAATCGCTTGTGAGCATGTGCAAAGATATGGAGATAAAAACCATTGCTGAATTTGTGGATTCAGAAGAGAAGGTAAAAAAGCTAAAAGAGTTAGGTGTAGATTATCTTCAAGGCTTCTATCTCCACAAACCCGAACCGTGCAACAGTTCAGTTATAATCTAACCTTACCAATCATTGACAAAAAATAGAGTTTAACCTATATTTAAATAGGGTTTTACTTAAAAAGAAATTAATGTTTTAGTTTAAGGAGGGCTTCCAGATGGCTGGTATGTTTGATACTGTAAAGATGGGTAATATGAATCTTAAAAACCGCTTTGTTATGGCACCTGTTAAGACAGCATACGGCAATCCAAAGGGAGAAGTCAACCAGTTGCATCTCAAATTTTACGAAAAAGTGGCAAAGGGTGAGATTGCACTTATTATTACAGAACCTGTGGCTGTTTTAAAAAGCGGTAGGGAACATCCCAAGCAGCTCTGCATTGATGAAGATTACTGCGTCGATGAGTTAAAAAAGATAACAGATGTAATACACAAAAATGGATCTTTAGCTTGTCTAAACCTTAACCACGCAGGAAGAGCAGCAAACCCAAAGGCTTCAGGTCAGCCACCTTTGGCACCAAGTGCAATTACCTGTCCTGCAACAAAACAGACACCTGTTGAACTTACACAAGAACAGATTAAAGAGATAGTCAAGGCATTCGGTATAGCAACAAAGAGAGCAAAATTGGCTGGTTTTGATGCTGTGGAACTACAGGCTGGAATGGGTTATCTCATAGCGCAGTTCCTAAAAGAGAGAACAAACAAAAGAACAGACGAATACGGCAAAGACAAACTACTATTTGCAAAACAGGTATTTGAAGAAGTCTTCTCAAATGCAGATGGAATGGATGTAATCGTAAGAATTGCAGGTAATGAGTTTGTTGAAGGTGGTATCACGCCAGAAGATAACAAACCCATCCTGGAACTTGCAGAGAAATACGGTGCTGCTGCCATTCATGTCGGTTTGGGTAATGCATGTGATACTCCACCTTGGTACTATTCTGCAGCATTTACGCCTGTTGAGAAGCAAATTGAAGCGTTTAAGTCTATCAAGAAACTGACAAGCTTACCTATAATTGTTGATGGAAGGATGGCAGATAAAGATAAGATTCAACAGGCTTTAAATGAAGGATGGGCTGACTTTATTGGTCTTGGTAAATCCTTAGCCTGCGACCAGGCATTCGTAAAAAAACTCAAAGAAGGCAAAGATGATGAGATCTATTACTGCGGCGGATGTCTGCAGGGATGCTTGCTAAAAGTCAAGGCTGGCATAGGTCTTGGATGTATTATCAATCCATTTGTCAACAAAGATGAATTTACAAAAAGCGATAAGCAACTTAAATTTGTCGTGGTTGGTGGTGGTCCTGCTGGAATGGCAGCTGCAACCTATGCTGCAAAGAAGGGCTATTCTGCCGTTCTATTTGAGAAAAACAAGCTTGGTGGTCAGTTCAACCTTGCCGTATTGCCACCATTTAAAGATTCAATGAGAAGACCGCTTAATTCCATGATTGAAGACCTAAAGAGACACAATGTCGAAGTAAAATACGAAGAAGCAGATTATGAGAAAATCAAGGCATTGAACCCTGATGTTGTCGTCGTTGCAACAGGTGCAACATCGACACTACCAAAGATTGAAGGTATTGAAAACGAAAATGCTGTCGATGCATTTGGATATTTTGAATTGAATAAACCAGAAGGAAAGAAGGCTCTCGTTTTGGGTGTTGGATTGATAGGAAGAGAGATAATGGAAGATCTGATTCTAAAACATGGATTTGAAGAAGTTGTCGGTGTTGATATACTTGAAGAGTTGCCAGAAGACTTTACGCTTGCCAGATTAAGAACAAACCCAAAAGCAAAGATAATTACAGGTGCAAAACTTGAGAGATTCACAAGTGATGGTGTTATAATAAACAAAAATGGAAACGAAGAGAACATCGGCAAGTTTGACCTTGTAATAACCTGTATCGGAACAAGACCAAATCAGAAACTGTATGAAGAGATAAAAGACAAGTTTGAACATGTTGAACTTATAGGTGATGCAAATAAGGTTGCAGATATTTACGAAGCTACACAGCAAGCTTACAATGTCGTTGCAAAATATTAAAACAACAGTGGGGAGGCTAAAGCCTTCCCTTCTCTTTTAAAAACCATGCCAAGAAGAAGAAAAAGAGCAAGAATAGGATACAGATTTGGTAAAATCTGTTTTAAACCGTGCGGAATGCCAAGATACAACATAGATAAGGTTACATTAAGTTATGATGAACTTGAAGCGATTAGACTTGCAGATTTGGAAGGTATGTATCAGCAGGATGCAAGCCAATTAATGAATGTTTCAAGGCCAACATTTTCGCGTATCATAGAAAGGGCTCATCAAAAGATTGCAGAAGCGTTAATTCACTCCAAAGCTATAGAGATAGAAGATCACAAGGATGAATAGTTGTATATTCTGCGAATACGAAAAACTTAACATTATCCTAAAAAACAATCTATGCTATGCAATTTTTGATAAATATCCCGTCAACAAAGGACACATGCTTATTATCCCATACAGACACATAGACAGCCTGTTTGATGCAACAGAAGAAGAAACAGAAGCAATCTTTTCACTACTAAAAGAAGCAAAAGCATATTTAGATAGAAAATTTAAGCCTGATGGTTATAATGTTGGCGTCAATATAGGAAAATATGCAGGCCAGACCGTAATGCATCTACATATCCATCTTATACCGCGATACAAGGGTGATATTGACAACCCAACAGGTGGTATAAGGGGGGTTATACCATCAAAAATGCGATATCCATTCTCTTAATGGTGCGAGCGGGGAGACTCGAACTCCCACGCCTTGCGGCACCAGATCCTAAGTCTGGCGCGTCTACCAGTTCCGCCACGCTCGCA
>CAYTZD010000004.1:0-17137 GCA_964442345.1 uncultured Hippea sp.
AAATAAAAGGCAGGAAGCCCCCAAATTAAGGCTTCCTAAACAGACTTTCTATATCCACAACTTTTTCTTCTTTCTTTTGGCCAGCTGCGGATATATCACCCTGTGGCATTGTTGAGCTTATCCTGATATTGCTTTTTGCTTCGTGATATTTATTCTCTAAATCCTGTGGCACATTCTGATACTCATATACAACCTTGTCCATGCTTATAAATCCACCGATTTTCTCTTCAAATGGAAAACCGTAAGGAACAATAGCTATCTGAATGCCTGCAGAACCCGGTATAACCTGAATTAAGGCAACATCTTCAAGTCCATTTTTTGCTTCATTGTATGTGCCTATTACCGTTTCTCCTGTAGTTAGTTTTACGAATTTTACTGCCATCTTTTATCCCTCCAGAAATACATTTTTTATCCAGTTTACTTTATTGCCATCAAAACCGATTATATCAAACCTAAAATCACAATCTTTGACTTTGAACTTTTGAATAAAGAAGTTTATACAGTTTTTTAACCTTTTTCTTTTGTTTTTATCGACGAATTCAACAGAGAACCCAAAATCGGAAGTTGAACGCGCCTTTACTTCAACAAAAACAATCAAATCACCTTTTCTTGCAATTATATCTATCTCACCATATCTGCATCTGAAATTTCTCTGTATGATGGAATATCCTTTCTCTTCTAAAAGGCAGGCAGCCTTATCTTCGAACTGCCTGCCAATAGCTGTTTTAGTAGCCTTTCTTTCTGATTTTTGCAGCTTTTCCTCTTCTCTCTCTTAGATAGTAGAGTCTTGCCCTTCTTACCCTACCGCGCTGTAGAACTTCGATCTTCTCAATTGTCGGGCTGAAATATGGGAAGATCTTTTCAACGCCAACGCCGTTTGACTCTTTTCTGACTGTGAATGTGCCGTTTAGGCCTCTGCCGCCCCTTCTTCTTATTACTACACCGGCAAATACCTGAATTCTCTCTTTGTTTCCTTCTTTAACCTTTGTATAGACCTTTACCGTATCTCCAGGCCATATCTCTGGAATCTCTCTTTCTAAGGACTTTACAATCTCATCTTCGAACGCCTTAAGCTTATCCATCTTCAACTCCTATCCATTTTAATGTTCTCTCTTTTGCTTTCTGCATACGCCACTCTTTAATCTTTTTGTGATTTCCCGAAAGCAGAATATCGGGCACTGCCATTCCACGATACACCCGTGGCCTTGTGTATTGTGGATATTCTATCAAACCATCTTCAAAGCTTTCTTCTTTTAACGATTCTTCGTTTCCTAAAACGCCCGGTATTAATCTTACTGTTGCATCAACAATCGCCATTGCAGCTATCTCACCACCGCTTAGAACAAACCTGCCAAGCGATATCTCTTCGTCGGCTAAGTATCTCACCCTTTCGTCAAAACCTTCATACCTGCCGCAGATAATAGCAATTGAGTCTTTTTTTGACAACTCCTTTGCTTTGTTTTGATTGAATATTTTACCGGCAGGTGTCAAAAGTATGGTGTGAATGTTTGGACTTTTCTCTTTTACATAATCCATTGCTTCATAAATCGGTTCTGGTTTCATCACCATTCCTGCGCCGCCGCCGTAAGGGTAATCGTCTGTTGTTCTGTGCTTGTCGTGTGTAAAATCTCGTATGTTTACCATCTCAATCTTTACAAGTTTTTTCTCTTGAGCCCTTTTTATGATTGTCTCGTTAAATACACTCTCAAACATATTTGGAAAAATACTTAAGATGTAAATCTCCATTTACTCGATAATCTCAAGTACGGCCTTTTTGCCAGCTTTTTTACTTGCTGCATTGAGAATTGTTCTTATGGCTTTAATTGTTTTGCCTTCTTTACCTATAATCTTGCCCAGATCGTTTTTATCGACGCTCAATTCAACGACGGTAGTCTTCTCACCAGCAATCTCTTTAATGCTTACTGCATCCTGATTGTCAACCAAACTCTTCACAATGCAGCTTATCAATTCCTTCATCGTCTTTTACCCCGCCTTTTTTACAAGGTTTTTTACGGTTTCGGATACTTTAGCACCCTTCTCTATCCAGTAATTGTATTTTTCCATCTCAACTTTGATTGTTGGTGGCTCAGTCTTTGGATCGTAATAGCCAATAACTTCCAAGACAGCACCATCTCTCTTTCTTCTTGAGTCAACAGCAACAATCCTGTAAAAGGGTTTCTTCTTTGTTCCGCCTCTTCTTAGCCTTATAGCTACCACTTCTTCCTCCTTTTATCCGTTTATTCCTAATCTCTTCATAAGCGTTAGAGCCTTTGATTTATTCATACCCTTCATCAGCTTATTCATCTCTATAAACTGTTTTATAAGCCTATTCACATCGCTTACTTTTGTGCCACTGCCCTTTGCAATACGCCTTTTTCTGCTTGCGTTGATTATTTTGTAATTTTGCCTTTCTTCCTTTGTCATAGAAAGAATTATTGCTTCTATATGTTTAATCTCTTTATTAAACGCTTCTTCATCATCTATCTTTATTTTATTCAATCCGGGTATCATCTTCAAAATTTTTGTCAGCGAACCCATTTTTTGAATTTTTCTTAACTGATCCAAGAAATCGTCAAAGGTAAACTTCTGTTTCTTTAGTTTCTTTGCAATCTCTTTTGCTTCTTTTTCACTTGCCGTTTCCCTGACTTTTTCTATAAGCGTTAGGACATCACCCATGCCGAGTATTCGTGATGCTATTCTATCAGGATAGAACGGCTCAAAATCGCTAATCTTCTCACCAACGCCGGCAAACTTTATCGGTTTGCCAACGACTTTCATTATTGAGAGTGCTGCACCGCCTCTTGCATCACCATCGAGTTTTGTGAATATAGATCCTGTTATGCCAACGCGCTCGTCGAAGACTTTGGCAACATTTACCGCTTCTTGACCTATCATTGCATCGGCAACAAAGAGTATCTCATGCGGTGATACCCTTTCTTTAATGCGTTCAAGTTCGCTCATCAGTTCATCGTCAATATGTAATCTTCCTGCAGTATCGATTATAACTATGTCTTTTCCGTTTTCTTTTGCAAATCGGATGGACTCTTCTGCTATATCTTCAGGCTTTGCGTTATCTTTTTTAAATACCGGAATGTTTATCTGTTTTCCCAATACTTCAAGCTGTTTTATAGCTGCAGGTCTGTATATGTCGCATGCAACAAGTAAAGGCTGTCTGCCTTTTGACCTTAGATATTTTGCAAGTTTTGCAGCTGTTGTTGTTTTACCGCTTCCCTGAAGTCCAACAAGCATTATGATAAACGGTTTCTGGGTTATGTTTAATGTTGTTGATGCTTCTCCACCGAGAATCTCTGTTAGCTTTTTATGTGTTTGCTCAACGATTATCTGACCTGGTGTTAGGCTTTTTTCTAACTCTTTGCCTTTGAGCTCTTCTTTGAGTTCGTTTATGAACTCTTTGACGACCTTGTAGTTTACATCGGCTTCTAAAAGGGCAAATTTTATCTCTTTAAGTGCCTTATTTAGGTCTTCTTCTGTTATGACACCTTTTGACTTTAGCTTTTTAAAGATATCGTTGAGCTTCTCAGACAAATCTGTAAACATCATTCAACCCCCAAGTAGCGCACAATCCTATTATAAATAAACATACTTGTCAATATCCTTTGCCAAGAGACATTTGTAGTTTACCGATTTTTTAACTAAAAGTCCAGTATATCCTGTTTAGTAGGCACCTGATGGATTTTATTTTGAACATAAGTTCAATAAGTAATAAAATAACATCTTGAATCTTTTAAAAAAAGGAGTATTAGTTGAATTGAAAATATGAAAAAAATGTTTTAGGAGGTGATAAAGATGCCTTGGGGTGATAGAACAGGTCCATTAGGATACGGACCAAGAACAGGTAGAGCTTTGGGCTATTGCTCTGGTAATTCTGTGCCTGGTTATATGGTAGGTGGCCCTGGTTTCGGAAGGGGCTTTGGCAGAGGCAGAGGCTTCGGTAGAGGTTTCGGCTGGCATCGTGGCTGGGGTTTTGGCTGGTATAATTATGCACCTGCACCTGCTTATGGCTATCCTGACAAAGAGACAGAGAAAAAGGCTTTAGAGGCTCAGATTGAGAATTTGACGCGTTCTATCGATGCTTTGAAGAGTAGGCTTAGCGAATTGGATAAAGAAGAATAAAACCCGCCTTTGTGCGGGTTATTTTTATTTTAAGGAGGGATTAAACAGATGAAGCTTATGATAACGGCAAAAGGCGATAATCTGAACTCAACGATAGATGAGCGATACGGAAGGGCTGAATATTTTATCATTTACGATACGGATAGTGATGATTTTGAAGCTATAAGGAATCCGTTTTTGAACGATCAGGGTGGTGTTGGCGTATCGACGGCTAAATTTACTATAGAAAAGGGCGTTAATGCCATTATATCAGGCAGTTATGGGCCAAATGCGATGGATGTTCTTAAGGTTTCGAATATAGAACTTTACAAAGCTGTCCCTGGCACAGTTAAAGAGAATATTGAACTGTTCAAAGAAGGAAAATTACAGAAGTTTTAGGAGAATGTTATGAAAATAGCCGTAACAAGCGGTAAGGGTGGAACGGGAAAGACGACCATTTCTCTTCTTTTGGCTTATGCTGCCGATAATCCGCAGTATATAGATTGCGATGCTGAAGAACCCAATGGACATCTGTTTTTAAAGCCAAAGATAGAAAAAAGGATTCCATATACAGAACTTGTGCCAAAGATTAATGAAGATATCTGCACATTTTGTGGTAAATGCGCTGATGCGTGTGCCTATAAGGCACTTGTTGTTATGGGAGAGCCATTAAAAAAGGTGATGTTTTTTGATGAGTTATGCCACTCCTGTGGCGCTTGTGCCTATGTCTGTCCAGTTGAAAATGCTTTGGTTGAAGTCAAAAAGCAGGTGGGTGAGATAGCCATAGGAAAAGCAGGTCATATAGATTTTGTGATGGGTCAGTTAAACATAGGTGAAGCAAGCGCTACACAGCTTATAGCATCTCTAAAAAGAGACTATATGGACAAATCAAAAACAGTGATATTGGATTCACCGCCGGGCACAAGCTGCACGGTTGTTGAAACGATTGATGGCGTTGATTTTGTCGTTTTGGTTACAGAACCGACGCCATTTGGGTTAAGCGATTTAAAACTTTCTGTTGAACTTGTGCGTGATATGGGTTTGCCGTTTGGAATTATTGTAAATAAACATGAAGATGAGAAGCATCTAATAGAAGATTACGCAGAAGAAGAGAATATAGAGATTCTTTACAGATTGCCGTTTTCAAAAGAGTTTGCCGAAATGTATTCAAAAGGGAACTTGCCGTTTGAGAAGTATAAGAACGATTTTGCTTTAGTATTAAAAAAGATAAGGGAAAGGCTATGAGTAAAGAACTTGTAATTATAAGCGGTAAAGGTGGCACGGGAAAGACCACATTAACCAGCAGTCTTGCATATTTGATGAAGGATAAGATTATCGTTGATGCAGACGCCGATGCTGCAAATATGTACATCCTTATGAAACCAAAGGTTAAGTATTCAGAGAAGTTTAAAGGCAATCCAAAGGCTTATATCGACCCTGACAAGTGTAATGGTTGTGATATTTGTAGGAAACTATGTAGATTTGATGCGATTGATATTACAGATGATGGTGTTTATGTCGTTGATGAGATTAAGTGTGATTCGTGTCGTCTGTGTGAGATAGCATGTCCTAAAAAAGCTATTACAATGAAGGATGTGTTTAGTGGTGAATGGTATGAATCAGAGACCGAATACGGCCTGTTTGTCCATGCAAAGCTGTATCCGGGTGCTGAAAATTCTGGCAATCTTGTTACGATGGTTAAACATAGAGCGCACATCTTAAGTGAAGAAAAAGGGATTGAGTATATCTTGGTTGATGGTTCGCCAGGTATTGGATGTCCAGTGATTTCAACCATCTCTGGTGCGAATTTTGTGATTGTCGTTGCAGAACCAACACCTGCTGGTCTTCATGATTTGGAAAGGGTCAAAAAGCTGTGCGATTCGTTTAAGGTTAGAAGTGGCGTTGTCGTCAATAAATACGACTTAAACGAAGAGAAAACAAGACAGATAGAAGAGTTTGCTAAAAAAGAAGGTATGGAATTGCTTGGAAGGATACCGTTTGATAAGTGCGTGCCTGATGCCATTGTTAATCTTGAGATACCTTATGTGGCATGTGATAGAATAAAGGGCGCAATAGAGCAAATTTATAAAAGGGCTATGGAGTTGCTATGAGTCTGGAAGATAAAATTATAGAGAAGCTAAAGACAGTCTATGACCCTGAATTGAGAGAAGATGTTGTAAAGCTTAAACTTGTTTATGATTTGAAGGTTGATGAAGAAAACGGCATTGTTGATATAAAATTTAGGCCAACGGTGGAGAACTGTCCTGTTGGTTTGCAGCTTGCTATTGCCATAAAGAAGGCGATTCTTTCCGTTGATGGTGTTAAAAAAGCCAATGTGAAGGTTGAGAATTTTATCTGGGCAAAGGAAGCAGAAGAATTCCTAAAGGCTTTAGATAAGTAGCCTTTATTCTTTTTTATTTTTAAAAGTTGTAAATTTTAGACTTTCAAGCTGCATCTCGGCGAGGTAGATTATCTCCTCGCCGTTTTTGATGTTTTCTGACGGAACGAATGTTATCAAGAAGTCAGGATTGAAGCCATTAATGGTGATTTCTTTTAATCTTTCTGCTAACTTTTGCTGCATTTTTACAGGATTATCCGATTTTAGTATAAAGGCAAAGTAGTTTGCACCAATTCTTGAGAGATGAATTACATCCTTTTCTTGTTTTAGTAATGATACGACCTTATCTATTAGCTCATTGCCTTTTTCGTATCCAAATACATAGTTAATCTTTTTGAGATGTTTTATGTCAACAATAAAAAGGTAGAATGGTGTGTTATCTTTAAGCAGTTTATCTATGAAGCTTATTAGGTTTTTTATTCTATAAAGTCCTGTAGATGTATCCTTCTCAAATATGTCCAGTCTGCTTTCTTCTATCTTTGATAGCTTGTCAGAGACATTCTCAGGTTTATTCTCTATTATGTAAATATCCTTTAGGTGTGATTCTATTTTGGAGATAATTTCTTGATCTAAGGACATCTGCTTCATTATCTCTATTGCTTTTTCTATATCAAACGCTTCTCTGTAAGGCCTTGATGTTGTTAAGGCGTCAAATACATCGGCTATTGCAAGTATCTTTCCTTCAAGCGATATCTCTTCGCACTTTAGGCCATTTGGATAACCTTCTCCGTCGCATCTTTCGTGATGCTGTCTTACTATGTCTGCTACATCCTTGAACATCTCTATATCCTTTATTATCTCGTATGAAAATTCAGGGTGATACTTCATAATTTCGTATTCATATTCAGTTAGTTTTCCTGGTTTTAGCAGAATGCTATCTGGTATTGCCACCTTGCCTAAATCGTGTAGTAGCCCTGCTATGTATAGTTTGTGCTGTGTTTTTTCTGGTAAATTTAGTTTCTCTGCTATCTTTTTGGAATATAGGGCGACACGCTCTGAGTGTCCTTTTGTGTAAACATCCCTTATTTCTACCACCTTTACGAATGCCTTTATGAATTCAACCCTATTCTGTTCAAGTTGAGAATTTTTATCTATTATCGTTGATGAGAGACTGTTTAGGGCATCTGATATTGTCTTTAGTTTCTTGAATGATATCTCGTCTGTATTTATTGGTTTTCTCTTTTTGCCTATGGATGGAATTGCAGAGACGATTTTATCTGTATCTCTCTGAATTGTCTTTGAGAAGTCCCTTCCAAGCAGATAGATAACCAATAGCGTAATTAGATATAAAATAAACATGAATATCTGGAAGATCTTAAGCCTTCTAAATAGATTATTGGAAAATAACGCTGCTTCTTCTTTTATCCTTTGCACATAAAAACCTGTGCCAACCATCCAGTGGAGCGGTTCGTAACACTTTCTAAACGATATTTTTAGGTGTGGTTTGCTACTTGTGGGTGATGGGTAGTAGTATTCTGAATATGTTTCTGAATGTTCTCTTAGACCTTTTAGATATTCTTCCCTGTAGTAGTTGCCCTTTGCATCGGGTTCAAAGGATGATGCAGGCTTACCTATATCAACACCAACTGATTTGTTGTATATGTTCATGCCAAAATCTTTTCCGCCGTTTAGATTGAGTATTTTAACCACAAAAAAGTATGAATCCCTGTTTTTGTTTTGAAATATGAATTGGTTTAAGCGCGGGAATACAAAGTTCATTATCTTTGTTTCAAGATTGAGCATAGATGTGTAGGCTGCAAGCTTTAGGTTGCCAATTGAAGTTGTTGCGATGAGAAATTTTTGCGGGTATATGCCTTCTTTTAATGTGGGTGATTCGCACATATAGGTATGTATATTATTAAAGCTTAAATTTAAATTTTTTCTATATGGTTTGCACTGTTTGAAGTTTAGAAAGTCAACAGTTGATTTGCCGTTGTCGAAGAAGACTGCAAATTTTACTTCACTTAGGCTGTTAAGTCTGTTTAATGATGCCGTTATGTTGTCTGGGTCAAACAGCGATTTTTTTATTGATAGTTCGTAGGAGAGTGTTTTATATCTGTTCTTTATGGTTGAAGTTGTATAGCTGTCAATAAAGGATAAAACGGCATAGGTTTCAAGCTTTATTGCTTCTTTCTGTTTTTCTATCTCTTTGTTATATACGAAATCTTCTACGACTTTCTTCTGCGTTTTTTCTGTAAAGTAAAAAACAGATGTTATTATTGCCAAGATTAGTATCAAGATTATAAATACAATTCGAAAATAAAATTTCTCACTTGCATCTCTCATCCCTAATAATTATGCAATTTTTTTATCTGAAGTCCAATTTTTGTGAATGTTTGGTATTGACTTTAAAGGTAAAGTTATGTTAATTTTTGGTGGCTTTTTGGGAGATGCGTATGATTATTCAGCTTAAGGTGAAGCCTAACTCAAAACATGAGTCGATTGTTTTTGAGAATGGCTTGTTAACGCTAAAGATAAGAGAGAAGCCCGTTGAAGGTAAGGCGAATAAAGCGGTTATTGAGAAATTGTCAAAACTCTTTGGTGTTGCTAAAAGTTGTATAGAGATAGTCTCTGGTGAGAAGTCCAAAGAGAAAAGGGTAAAGATAAGCTGTATTGACGATGAAGAGATACTAAGGAAGCTGAAGGAGGCCTAAAGATGCCGATCTATGAGTACCGATGCAAGTTCTGTGGACATGAATTTGAGGTTTTACAAGGATTCAACGATCCTGCGCCTGAAGTCTGTCCAAACTGCAAAAAGAGTGGCGGCATAACAAAGCTTGTTTCTGAGACAGCTTTTGAGTTAAAAGGTAGTGGTTGGTATGTAACGGATTATAAAAAGTCTTCCGATAAATCTTCGACCAAATCGGATAAAAAGAGCGAATCTTCATCTCAAACAAAATCAGAATCCAAGAAGGAGGAGAAAAAGAGTGCTTGAAAGGACACTGTCTATTATTAAACCTGATGCGGTAAAAGCCAAAAATGCAGGAAAGATTATTGAGATGCTGGAATCTAACGGCTTTTCTATTATTGGAATGAAAAAGATTCACCTTACAAAAGAGCAAGCCAAAAAGTTTTACATTGTTCATAAGGATAGGCCGTTTTACGATTCTTTAACGGATTTTATGAGCGAAGGTCCCATTATCGTTATGGTGCTTGAGAAGGAAAACGCCATAGAAGATTACAGAAAGCTTATGGGAGCAACAAATCCAGAAGAAGCAGAAGAAGGCACAATAAGAAAACTTTACGGGACAAATATTGAGAGAAACGCCGTTCACGGTTCAGACTCAAAGGAGTCTGCAAGTTATGAGATAGGTTTCTTCTTTAACGAATTAGAGTTGGTATAGAAAGGAGAGAGAAATGGCTCAACCAAAAAGAAAATCATCCCATTCAAGGGCAGCAAAAAGGGCAACGCATAAGAAACTTAAGAATGTCCCTTTAACAAAATGTCCGAACTGCGGTGAATACAAGCTGCCACACAGGGTTTGCCCATCTTGTGGATATTACGGAGATAGGGAAGTAATTACACCAGAAGAGTAATGACCGAAGTTGCAGTTGATGCATACGGGGGCGATTTTGCCCCCGATGAAATTATAAAAGGGGTAGAATACGCTTTAGAAGAGAATAGGGATCTTTTTGTTTATCTTGTTGGTAAGTATAAAGAACTGAAAGACCTTACAGGATATTTTCCATCTAATATAAAAGATAGGCTTGAGATAGTTGATGCAGATGAGATAGTAAGAATGTCAGACAAGCCGTCTCAAGCTTTAAGAATGAAGAACTCATCTATGAGCGTTGGCGTTGGACTTGTTAAAAGCGGTAAAGCCAAAGCATTTATGACGGCTGGCAACTCTGGTGCGGCGATGGCTGTTGCCATGTTTAATCTTGGAAGGATAAAAGGTGTATCAAGGCCAGCTATTGCAACTCTGCTTCCTGCTTTGGATGGTCAGGTTATGCTGATAGATGCCGGTGCAAATGTGGATTGCAAGCCACAACATCTGCTTGAGTTTGCTATTATGGGCGCTGTTTATGTAAAGTATATCGTGGGTGTTAAAAAGCCAAGAATTGGTATCTTGAGTAATGGATCAGAACCGGGTAAAGGTAACCAGCTTACGCTTGCAGCCTACGATCTACTTTACAAAAGCAGATTAAACTTTATAGGTAATGTTGAAGGTGATGAGATATATAAAAGCAAAGCCGATGTTGTTATAAGTGATGGTTTTGTGGGCAATGTGGTTTTGAAGGTTAGCGAATCTGTTCCGCATCTGATATCTGAATTCTTAAAGGAAGAGATAAAAAAGAGTTTTTTAAGTAAAGTGGGTTTTCTACTTGCTAAGCCTGCTTTTAGGGCTTTAAAGAAAAAGACCGATTATGCGGAATTTGGTGGTGCACCGTTGCTTGGTGTTAATGGGGCATGTATAATCAGTCATGGCAGGAGTAATGCCGTTGCTATAAAAAACGCTATATTGAAGGCTTTAAAATTTTCCGAAGAGAAGGTTAACGACAAAATTGAATCTGCTTTGGGTAATTGTGTTGTGTTGAGACAACTAAAAGGGGGAGTCAAATAATGAATGCAAAGATTGTGGCGACAGGTTCATACCTGCCAAAGAAGATATTGACCAATTTTGACCTTGAGAAGATGGTTGACACATCAGATGAGTGGATAACTCAAAGAACAGGAATTCATATAAGGCATATAGCAGAAGAAGGGGAATATACATCGGATCTTGCAGCTAAAGCTGCATTTGATATATTGGATAATGCAGGTATTTCAGCATCAGAGATAGATCTCCTTGTGCTTGCTACGGCAACACCAGATATGCCTTTTCCTGCAACGGCATTGTTTGTGCAGGAGAAGATAGATGCAAGGAATGCGTTTGCTTTTGATATAAATGCAGCGTGTAGCGGATTTATGTATGCTTTGTCGATTGCTACTGCCCACATTAAGGCTGGAATGGTTAAAAATGCACTGGTTATAGGAGCTGAAACATTAAGTAGAATAACAGATTGGACAGACCGCTCCACTTGTGTGATATTTGGCGATGGTGCTGCTGGTGTTTTGCTTGAAGCTACAGATGATGAAGACAAGGGTGTTTTAAGCTTGGTTTTACATTCAGATGGAAGATATACAGATTTAATGAACATGCCAGCGCCGGGTAGCAGAAAACCGTGTAGCGTTGAAGCGATAGAGAATAGGGATATTTATATAAAAATGAAGGGAAACGAAACATTCAAGATGGCAGTCAGAAGCATAGTTAATGTAAGCAAAGAAGCATTGGATCTTGTTGGGCTTAGTTTTTCAGATGTTGATTGGATGGTTGCTCATCAGGCTAATAGGAGAATTATAGAAGGTGTAACAAAGAGAGTAGATTTAGATACAGATAAAGCTATAATAACGATTGATAGACACGCCAATACGGCGGCAGCTTCAATACCGTTGGCTTTAGATTGGGCTGTAAAAAACGGCAAGATAAAGGAAGGGGATTTGATTCTGTTAAACAGTTTTGGTGCAAGTTTAACCTGGTCTGCAGGTGTTATAAGGTGGTGATGTGATGTTTAAGACGAGAATTTGTGATTTATTAGGGATAAGATATCCGATAATTCAGGGCGGAATGGCATGGGTTTCTGATGCTGCTTTGGCTGCAGCTGTTTCTGAAGCTGGTGGTTTGGGTATTATTGCAGCTGGTAATGCTCCAGCTGATTGGGTGGAGAATGAGATTATCAAAGCAAAAGAGATAACGGATAAGCCGTTTGGTGTTAACATAATGCTTCTATCTCCCTATGTTGATGATGTTGTTGATGTTGTTGTAAAGCATAAGGTTAAGGTTATAACCACAGGTGCTGGAAGTCCTGGTAAGTATATGGATAGGTTTAAAGAGATAGGTGCTAAGGTTATTCCAGTGGTGGCATCTGTAGCTTTGGCAAAGAGAATGGAGAAAGAAGGTGCAGATGCTGTTGTTGCAGAAGGTATGGAATCAGGTGGACACATAGGTGAACTTACAACAATGGCGCTTGTGCCGCAGGTGGTTGACGCTGTTGATATTCCCGTTATAGCAGCAGGTGGTATAGCAGATGGAAGAGGCTTTGTTGCAGCGCTTGCTTTGGGTGCTGAAGGTGTTCAGATGGGAACAAGATTTGTAGCATCTGTTGAATGCACTATAGCAGAAGCTTATAAAAAGGTTATTGTTGAAGCCAAAGATAGGGATACAGTTATTACAGGTAGAACAACAGGCCATCCTGTTAGGATTATAAAAAATAAACTTGCACGGGAATTTATGAAGCTTGAAAATAGTGGAGCAACAAAGGAAGAACTTGAAAAGTTTGGTGAAGGAAAACTTAGGATTGCAGCAAGAGAAGGTGATGTGAAGAATGGTTCTGTCATGGCTGGTCAGATTGCTGGTTTAATTAACGACATAAAACCTGTGTCTGAAATTATATCCGACATTATGGAAGAAGCTAAAGAAGTTTTATCAAACCTAAACAGATTGGGAGATGGATGATGAGATTTTTGATGTTTACGGGTCAGGGTTCCCAATTTGTTGGTATGGGAAAAGATTTATACGATAACTTTGATGTTGTGAAGGAGACTTTCAACAAAGCCAATGATGTGTTGGGTTTTGACCTTGTAGATATGATGTTTAACGGGCCTGAGAAAACCTTAACATTAACCGAGAATGCTCAACCTGCAATACTTACCGTATCTATTGCGATTTACAACCTTTTAAAAAGTGAGACAGACTTTGATTTTGATGTGGCTGCAGGACATTCTCTTGGTGAGTATTCTGCGCTTGTTGCTGCTGGTTCTTTGGATTTTGAAGATGCCGTTTTTGCCGTCCACAAAAGAGGCAAGTTTATGCAACAGGCTGTGCCAGAAGGCGTTGGTGCCATGGCTGCAATTCTAACCGACAAACACAGTGAAGTTGAAGAGTTATGCAAGCAGACAAGCGAAAGCCTAAAAAACGGTTATTGTCAGATAGCCAATTACAACGCAAAGAAGCAGGTTATAGTCTCTGGCTATAAAGAAGGTGTTGATAAGGTTTGTGAACTTGCAAAAGAGAAGAAGTTGGGCAAGGTTATACCGTTGAGTGTTTCTGCTCCATTTCACTGCGCTTTGATGGAGCCAGTCAAAGAGCAGATGAGCAAGGTGCTTGATAGGATAAATTTCTCAAAACCAGATAAAAGGGTCATAGAAAATACAAAATCCGATGTGATAGATGCAGAAGATAACATAAAGGAGTACCTGATAAATCAGATTACAGAACCTGTCAGGTGGACTGATAATGTGAATAAAGCTATTGAGCTTGGATGTGATGATTTTGTTGAGTTTGGGCCTAAGAATGTGCTTGCGTCTATGTTGAAAAGGGAGTTAAGGAAGGCAAACATAAACTATGTTGTTGACTTAGAAAGTTATAATAGTTATAAGGATAGGGTATGAAGTTTAAAGGTAGTGTTGCTTTGATTACTGGCGCTTCAAAGGGCATAGGTGCTCAGATAGCTTATCAGCTTGCAAAAGATGGCTTAACCGTTATAGTTAATTACTCTCACAGTAAAGATAAAGCAGAAGAGCTATGCGAAAGAATAAAAGCTGAAGGTGGAAGCTGCGAAGTTTGCGGTTTTGATGTTAGTGATTTTGATCAGGTTGGTGATGCTGTATCTGAGATAATAAAAAACCATAAAAGAATCGATTACCTTGTAAACAATGCTGGCATTACCGATGACGATTTGATAATGAGAATGGATAAAGAGAAGATAGATAGGGTAATAGATGTAAATCTAAAAGGTGCTTTGTATTGCTCAAAGCATGTCAGCAGATGGATGATAAAGAACAGATTTGGCGTTATTGTTAATATATCAAGCATTATAGGTTTGATGGGTAATGCAGGCCAGAGTAATTATGCAGCAAGTAAGGCTGGTTTGATAGGATTGACAAAATCTTTGGCTAAAGAGCTTGGAGCAAGAAATATCAGGGTCAATGCCGTTGCGCCGGGTTATATAGAGACAGATATGACGGCTGTTTTGAATGATGACCAAAAGAAGGCTTTAGCAGACAATATAGCTCTGAAAAGGCTTGGAACAGTTGAAGATGTGGCAAATCTTGTTGAGTTCTTGTTAAGCGAAGATGCATCCTATATTACAGGCGAAGTTATCAATATCAGTGGCGGATTATACATTTGAAAATAAAAGAGGAGGGTTTAAAGAATGAATGTAGCAGAAGAAGTAAAGAAGATTATTGTTGAGCAGTTGGGTGTTGATGAAGATGAAGTAAAGCCAGAAGCCAAATTTATCGAAGATTTAGGCGCTGATTCCCTTGATACGGTTGAGCTTGTTATGGCTATGGAAGAGAAGTTTGGCATCGACATTCCAGATTCTGATGCAAGCAAGATTATGACGGTTCAGGATGCGATAGATTATGTTGAATCCCATTTAAACAAGTAAGTGAAAAGCGATGCGAAGGGTAGTTGTAACAGGTGTTGGAGCCATAACACCTATAGGGCTTTCAGCAGATGAGAGCTTTAAAAATGCCTGTAAAGGTGTAAGTGGTATAGATAGAATTACGCGATTTGATCCTTCCAATTACACCGTTCAGATAGCGGGTGAAGTTAAAGGGTTTGATCCGACAAAGTATGTGGATAAAAAGGATGTAAAGAAGATAGACCTATTCTCTCTTTATGCTATCGCGGCAACGCAGGAAGCAGTTGAGAATGCTTCTTTGGAGATTGAAAAGGAGAATCCTTTCAGGGTTGGCGTAAGTGTTGGCAGTGGTATAGGCGGATTGCAGACAATAGAGAAGTATAACGAAGCACTGCTAAAAAGAGGCCAAAAGGGTGTGTCGCCGTTTTTCATACCTGTTGCCGTTATAAATATGGCTGCAGGTAATATAGCGATGAAGTTTGGATTTAAAGGACCCAACTTTAGCGATGTTACGGCTTGTGCAACAGGGACGCATTCTATAGGGTTGGCTGCGCGTTGTATAGCATACGGCGATGCTGATGTTATGATTTGCGGTGGCACAGAATCAACAATCACACCATTGGCTTTAAGTGGTTTTGCCAACATGAAGGCACTCTCCACAAGAAACGATGAGCCACAAAAGGCATCCCGTCCGTTTGATAAGGATAGGGATGGATTTATCATAGGTGAAGGTGCCGGTATCCTTGTTTTAGAAGAATACGAACATGCAAAAAAGAGAGGGGCTGAAATTTTAGCCGAGTTTGTCGGTTTTGGTATGAGCGATGATGCGTATCATTTTACGGCACCAGATCCAAAAGGCGATGGTGCAACATACGCGATGCAGATGGCTTTAGATGATGCAGGACTTAACCCTGAAGATGTCGATTATCTCAATGCCCATGGAACATCAACGCATTTTAACGATATTATTGAGACAAAAGCCATAAAAAGGGTGTTTGGAGATTATGCTTATAAGCTTACGATAAGTTCAACAAAGTCAGTTACAGGACATCTGCTTGGTGCTGCAGGTGGCGTTGAAGCTGTATTCAGCGTTCTTGCTTTAAAAAACGGCATAATTCCACCGACGATGAATTTAGATAATCCAGATGAAGAGTGCGACCTATTCTATACGCCGAATCAAGCGATAGAGAAGGATATCAAAGTTGCTATGTCTAACTCGTTTGGGTTTGGTGGGACAAACGCCGTTGTAATATTTAAAAAGATTTAAACAGGGTGGTTTTGCCACCCTTTCTTTTTGATGGAAACCACATCTATATTTTTTGATTTAGACGGAACACTTATAGATTCAAAGTTGGATTTAGCAAATAGTCTCAATGCTGCCTTTGAAGCCTTCTCTTTGCCAACCCTTGATAATGAAAGGATTTATAGCTTTGTCGGCAATGGTGTAAGGCGTTTGATAGAAGACTCGTTAAGGTTTGTTAATGCTTTGGATAGATTTGACGATGTTTTTTACTATTTTCTCTCTCATTACGATGATCATCTGCTTGTAAATACAAGGCTTTACGATGGCGTTGAAGAGACGCTTGAAGAACTAAAAAGCAAAGATAAAAAGCTGTTTGTTGTAACAAACAAAAGCTTTAGATTTGCATATAAGATACTCAAAGGGCTTGGTGTTGATAAGCTGTTTGATGAGATTGTAGGTGGTGATACATTTAAGGCGAAAAAGCCTGACCCTATGCCTATTATTGAACTTTCAAAAAGACATAATGTTGATTTGTCTTACGCTTTAGTTGTAGGAGATTCAGAAAACGACTTAGAAGCTGCAAGAAGGATTGATGTTAATGCCGCTTGGGCAGCTTACGGTTTTAGAGATAGAGATATATTAAAACTGTACGATGTCAATTTTGTTATAGAGAAACCAAAAGAGCTGCTTAAGATAATAGTATAGTTTTTTGAATATTGATTTTTTCTAATCCTGTATTATACTTATAGAAAGGCAAGGAGGAGTTGTGATGATAGATATAAAGGTTGAAGATAAGAATGTTGTTATTTCCTTTCCAAAAGAGCTTTTATCTGTAGATTATTTTTCTAATATTGTCAAAGCTTTAGAAGTTGAAAAGATTGTATCCAAAAGTGAACTCACAGAAGAGAAGGCATTTGAGATGGCTGAAGAGTTAAAAAAGTCTTGGTGGGAAGAAAATAAAGATAAGTTTATGG
>CAYTZD010000004.1:17237-26457 GCA_964442345.1 uncultured Hippea sp.
TTTATGGACGGGTGATAAAAAGTTGATAAACGGTCTGAAAAGTAAAGGTTTTGATAAATTTATATCTATATGAGTTTAATTCTAATGTGATTGAATAAGAAAACACTTCTCGGATAACCGTGATATGCACCTGCCGATCTTTGATTTGAATTTTCCATCTTTTAAGTCGGGATGAAAGATGCTTAATAGGTCTGTCTGGCTTGTTGCAAATATCTCCACATCACCGTAATATAATGTATCTATAAGGTGGGTAAAACGCAAAGCATCGGGCAATTCGCTATCTTTAAATGGCCTTAGGTTTTCTATAAATAGAGCATCCAACTTGTATGAGAAGTTTGCATATTTTGTTGGATGTATATCCCTTAATTGCTTTAGTAGGTCTTCAAATGTTATGAACATCTTGTATCTTTCTTTTGTTTTGTACTGTTCAAACATCTCTTTTAAGCTTTTTGCTTTTTTGTTTAAGTCAATATTTTTGCACTTTATTCTATAATCCTTGCCGTCGATTATAATTGTCTCAAATGCGTCTATTAGCTTGCCAATTCTCTCTTTAAAGATAAGTATATCCAATTTTCTTGCACCAAGTTCTGTTGGAAGGGCGTTTGATGTCGTTATCACAACGCTATCTGTTTTGTTGACTTCTCTTATAAAATTTATGCCTGTCATTGCATCACCTGGGTCATCCAATTCAAACTCATCAAGCAGTATTAAGTCAAATCTCTCTGTTAGCATATGAACGACTCTCATTAGCGTGTAGTGAGATACAAGATACATAAGATCAGAAAACGACAGAAAGATGCTTTTACCTTTGTATGCGTTGCCTACTGCTGCAAGCAGATGTGTTTTGCCAACGCCAAACACACCATCTAAGTAAATGTTTTTGGGTTTTTTGGCTTTGAAGAATTTTTTCAGCAGTGCGTTTTTTGGCTGTTTTTTTCTAAACTGTTCATATTCATTGACAAAGTTTTTTAATCTTTCAACTGCTGCTTTTTGAGAAGGGTAGTCATCGTTTGGTATGTAATTGTCAAAGGAGCAGTTCTTAAATTTAGGCGGTATTGCATTGTGTGTTACAATCTCTTCTATCGGTGCTTTGAAGTCTATCTCGCTTAATGTTATAATATTCTCCATAGCTAAATCCTTCCTTTTGCTTTTAGAAATTGAATGCAAAAATCGTCTAATCTTGTTAAGCCTGCTTCTTTAGCATACTGCAGGGCTTCTAAATACTCATCGTCTGTTATGGGTCTTGCTATCTCTTCAAATCGATATGCCAATCCCAAAGGCCTGTATTGTGCCATAATATTTACATAGGTGTTTTTTGATATCTCTTCTGCTATGAAGTTTACAATCTGTTTTGTTCCTGCAAGGCCATTGGGCAGGACAAGATGTCTGATTAAAAGCCCCCTTTTTGCTATACCGTTTTCTATAATTAGATCTCCAACCTGTTTGTGCATTATCTTTATCGCTTTTTTGGTTATCTGTGGGTAATCTTTAGCTGATGAGTATAATTCAGCAACTGTTGAATCCCAATATTTAAAATCTGGCATATAGATGTCTATAATTCCGTCAAGCAGGTCTAAGGTTGATGGTAGTTCATAGCCACTTGTGTTGTAAACCAAAGGGATTTTAAGTCCCTTGTTTATGGCTATCTTTAGCGCTTTTAAAAGCTGTGGGACGATGTGTGTTGGTGTTACGATGTTGATATTGTGGCAGCCTTTGTTTTGAAGGTTTATCATCATATTGGCAAAGTCTTCTATGGTTGTTGGGTTGCCTTCACACAGATGGCTTGTTGATGCGTTCTGGCAGTATATACACAGCAGATTGCAGCACGATATAAAAATGGTGCCTGAGCCATTTTTACCAACAAGCACACTCTCTTCGCCAAAGTGTGGGAAATAGTCGGCTATGATAGGAAGTTCTGCTGTATTGCAGATACCCTTTTTGCCTTTTAATCTATTTACCCTGCAGAGTCTTGGACAGATTCTGCAGGATTTTAGCATCTCGTAGGCTTTATCTATCTTTTCGTTTAGCTTTCCTTCTTCAAATGTCCGTAGGTAAATTGGTTCCATTTTTACGAATATCTTATTCTTGGGTCAACCAAAGCATAGGTTATATCCGCTATTAGATTACCAAGAAGCGTAAGTATGCTGCTTATAGTTAATATACCCATTACCGTTGGATAGTCTCGTGCCATTGCCGAGAAGTAAAAAAGCTGACCCATTCCGGGAATAGCAAATATTGATTCTATTATAACACTGCCGCCAATAAGGGATGGTATGGAAAGACCCATTATTGTTATAAGTGGCAGAAGTGCGTTCTTTAGTGCATGTTTGTATAAGATTTTTCTTTTTGGTATTTTTCTTAAGAATAGAAGCTTTATAAAGTCTTTATCCAACACATCTATCATACCGCTTCTTACATACCTTGCAAAACCTGCTAATGAGCCAAAAACACCGATAAAAACTGGAATGGCAAGGTGCTTTGCTTCATCTAAATAATAAGCAAGCGTGCCTTCTTTTACATTGAAGGAGTGTAATCCGCTTAAAGGTAGAATGTGCCAGTGAACACTCAAAAGCATCATCAAAAGTAAAGCAAGCCAGAATGAAGGCATTGCATAGCCACTAAATACGAGAAATGTGAAAAACTTATCTATAGGCGAATCCTTCTTTACGGCAGAGATTACGCCTATCGGTATAGAGATAAGAAGGGAGAGTATAAGCGTTATGATATTTATAAGTAAAGTTATCGGTAATCTTTCTGCAATCTTGTTTGCAACGCTTTGACCATCTACAAGGCTATATCCGAAGTCTAAGTTTAGAAAGGATTTAAGCCAGTCCCAGTATTGAACATAAATCGGCTTATCTAAGTGATAGATCTTCTCCATATTCTTTAGGGATTCTGCAGATACATTGGGATTAAAACCACCGGCTGCATTTATTGGATTGCCCGGTGCAAGGTGAATTATAATAAAGATAATAAATGTTATGCCTATAAATGTTGGGATAAGTTCAAATGTTTTCTTGATTAAAAAGTTCAGCATACTTTTTATAAGCGTTTTTCTTTTTCTTTAAAGAGCATATATACATTAACTCTTCTGCTGTTTTTCCTTCCTGTGGGAATCGTGCAAATGTTATGTGGCAGCCTATGATTTTTTCTGCTTCGTTTCTGTTTATTATACAACTTTTGCTTTCTATCTTTTTTATTATGCCTTGTCTTAATTCATGCTCCATAATGCTTTGGAATGCTTCTGCATTCTCACTTAGGTGTATAAACATAAACGAATCGGCACCAACCCTTGATAATGCTTCTTTTTTTGCAATCTTTTTTAACTCTTCTGCAACAAACATGATTATCTTATCACCAATTTCCCTGCCGTATCTGTAGTTTATGTAGGATGTGTTTTTTATATCAACCATAAATAGCACGAAGGGTTTTCCCTTTTTTATTAATCTATCTATTTCACGGATAAGAAACGAGCGTCTTTTTAGACCCGTCATAAAATCAAAATCTATCATCTCTCTTCTGATTTTTTCTATGGATTCAGGCAGATATGTGTTGGTTATTTTTGTCTCTTTTAGGAATCCTTCAATTAGTTCGTTTTCCACTTTTGCTAATATGTTTTGATCTACCTTCTCTTTTTTGAGTATTCTTATTGCTTCTTCGGGCGTTAGCCCCTTTCTGTAGGGTCTATCTGTTGTTAAAGCATCGAATATGTCTGCTATTGTAAGGATTCTTGCACCAAGTTCGATCTGGTCGCCTTTTAGGCCATCAGGATAGCCGCTGCCATCCATCTTTTCGTGATGATGTCTGATACATTTTGCTATTGATTTGAATTTTGGAACATTCTTTATTATTTCGTATGATATTATTGGATGGTATTTTATTATCTCGTATTCAAACTTGGTTAATCTCGTAGGTTTTAACAGTATCATATCGGGAATGCCAATTTTGCCTATATCATGCAAAAGTCCTGCGTTGTATATCATCTCCTGTTGATTAAGATCAAATCCTAACTTTTTTGCTATTATCCTTGCATATACTGCCACATGTTCTGAGTGTCCTTTTGTATATACATCCTTTGCTTCTGTTGCAGAGACAAATGCTTCTATCAAGCCTTCTTCTGTCTCTGAAAGTTTATTTGAGACAATTTTTATATTTTTGTAGGTGTGGATGATAGATATAAAATGGGTTAGTGCTATCTGAAGGTTTGGCAGTTCTCTTTTAAATTCGTCTGGCGGTTCCCTGTCGAATGAAAAGCAGAATATTGCAACGGCTCTGTTGAATGATACGATAGGGATAAATACGGCAAACGGTGATTTTGATCGCTGTATGCATATTTCTGAGATTTGGGTGGCATTGCTTCTCCATAGGTTATAAATTGGTAAATTTCTGCTGTCTTCGATGGTTCCAAAAGTTGTTCCATCGTTTACTTGAATGTATAGATCTTCTGATGCAAAAAGCAAGGAAGCCATATCTGCTTTTACCATTGCTTTTATCTTTCTTAAGGCTTCGGCTATGAAATTCGCAGATAATTTATACTGTAATTTGTGGTCTAATAGGCTTATAAATTCCAACTGCCTTTTGTTTTTCTCTTTCTCTTTTTCTATCTCTTCTATGTATCTTTGTTTTTCAAGTTCAGATGCTATGGAATCTGCTATTTTCTTTAATATCTCAATCTCGTTGGACGAAAAATCCTTCTGCTTCGTTAAACTTATAAGGTGCAGTGAACCGTATGTGCTGTTTTTTGTCTGAATAGCAACGGCAAGAAGGGATTTTAATCCTATTTCTATCCACGGTTTTAGTGCATGTTTGTATTTTTGGTAGTCGTCTATCTTTATGAAACCGTCTCTTTCTAATTTATCGTGAAACTCTTTTCTTTTCTTTAGTGGGACTTCGTATAGCTCTGGGAATTTCTCTTTTGGAAAATTATCTCTCATAAAAAAGGATGAGTGTTTAAATCGTATAACATCGTTCTCCCACAAACCTATGAAGGCACCATCAACATCAAATAGCTCAGCTATATCATCGAGTATCGATTTCCAATCATCGTTTAGATACTCTTCGTTGATTATTTTGTTGGATAATTCAAACGCTTTAATAAGCAGGTCCATTCATCACCCCCACTTAAAACTTCTATCAAATATTTACCTTCAAGTCAAACGGGGATATAGGAATGCTTTTTGCTAATCTAATGATAGATAGGAGGTGAAAGTTATGGCATTCTTGGGCGATTCAACATTTACTTACTTAAAAAGAGCGCTTGATATTGGAGTTTTAAGGCAGGATGTAATAGCAAGCAACATAGCAAATGCCGATACACCCAATTATAAGGCAAAGCATATACCTTTTAAAGATGTGCTTGATATTGCAGACAGTAAGTTGAGCCTAAAAAGAACAGACCCAAAGCACCTTGATAACACAGATACCAGTATAGATTATCTTACAAAGCCTGATAAGGTTGATTATATAACGAAGAATGACAAGAATAATGTAAAACTTGATAAAGAATTAACTGACCTTGCAAAGAATACACTGCTTATGAACGCTTTGACAGCTTTTGAAAGGTATAAGTTTAACCAGTATAAGGATGTTATCTCATCTTCAAAGAACATTTAAGGAGTTTAGGCTATGAGTGTGTTTGACAGTTTGAATATAGCATCGTCTGGTATGAGTGCACAAAGACTCAGGATGAACATCATATCTGCCAATATAGCAAATGCAGACAGTGTAAAAACAAAAGAAGGTGGACCTTACAAAAGAAGGGATGTTCTGTTTGAATCTGTTAATTACGGTAAGTTTGGAGATGTGCTAAAAGAAGTTAAGGTTGCAGATATAGTCAGAGATGATACGCCGCCAAAACTTGTCTATGACCCATCGAACCCTTTGGCAAACAAAGACGGATATGTGGCATATCCGAACATAAATCCCGTTGTTGAGATGGTTAATCTAATTGATGCAATGAGAACATATCAGGCAAATGCATCCGTTATAGATTCGGCAAAGCAGATGGTTCAGTCTGCTTTAAGCGTTTTAAGGGCTTGAAAATTTTCTGTTTTTTCTTAAAATGGAGTTAGTATGGATATAAAGGATATTACGCTTAAGCCGATAGACAGTCAAGAGATAAAAAAGGACGAATCAAAAAAGGTAGAAGGTGATTCCTTTGCTGAGATACTCAAGAAGTCGCTTGATGAGGTAAACAAACTCCAAAATAGGGCTGATGAATCCATAAAGGACATAGCTGCAGGTAAAATGGATAATATTCAGGATGCCGTAATGGCTATAGAAAAAGCTGACATCTCTTTAAAGCTTCTTACCGAGATCCGCAACAAAGCCATTGAAGCCTATAAAGAAGTAATGCGCATGCAGGTATAGTTTTTAGTTGCCAAAATATCCATTTTTGTTATATTTGATAGGGTATGAACTTTAAATTATTTATTGAGCAGATAAAGAAGTTCTATAATTCCATGACAAAACAGCAAAGGATTATTCTTTTTTCGTCGCTTGGTGTTCTCTTGGCTGGCTTGGTGTTTGTGTTTGTTATGTCAAGTCGTGTAAGCTATGCGCCTTTGTTTACCAATCTGAATGCAAAGGATGCATCGGATATCGTAGCTTACTTAAATCAGCACGGCATTAAGTATAAGCTTGAGAATGGCGGATCCGTTATAGAAGTGCCAAAGGATATGGTCTATAGTTTGAGATTAGACCTTGTTGCTGCAGGACTTCCCAAACATGGTGTTGTTGGCTTTGAGATATTTGATAAACAGAATTTTGGCACAACGCCGTTTGTTGAGAATATAAATTATATTCGAGCCTTACAGGGAGAACTAACCCGAACTATTGAGAATATAGCAGAAGTAAAATCCGCACGGGTGAATATAGCAATTCCCAAGCCCACAATATTTACAGAGAGACAACAACCGCCAACGGCAAGTATTGTGCTTGATCTTTACAGGCCATTAAGCAGGGATCAGATACTTGCTATACAGAAGCTTGTCGCCGCAGCTGTGCCGGGTTTGTCTTATAAGGATGTAACCATTGTTGATTCTGAAGGCAACCTTCTCTCTATCAACTCATCCCAACAGCAACTGCTTACGGCGAATGAGCTTAAATATAAACAGGTTGTAGAGCAGCAGTATGTCCAAAGGATAAAAGGTTTACTTAGGCCTATATTGGGTAAAGATAAATTCGTTGTTAGTGTTAATGTTGATCTTGATTTAAGCAGGGTAAAAAAGAAGTCGATAACTTATGATCCAAACAGTGTTGTTGTTTCTGAACAAAACGAAGAATCGACAACAACGACGCCTGTAAATGGTGGTGTGCCGGGTGTTATATCAAATGTAGGCAACAACACCACATCCAAATCACAGATGTCAAAAAGTAGCAAGTCAAAGACCATTACCAACTATGATGTTGGAAAGACAGAGACCGTAACGGAAGAGCCTTTAATAAAGATAAAAAGTGTTTCTGCTTCTGTTGTTGTTGACGGTATATATGAGCCTGTAAAAAACAAGAAAGGGAAGATTACAGGTTATAAGTTTAAACCACTGCCTAAGGATGAATTAGCGGCAATTCAGCAGGCTGTGATGAGTGCCATAGGATACAACAAAGACAGAGGAGATAAGGTAACTGTAACCTGTATGAAGTTTGCAGCAAAAGGAGGAAGTATGAATAACTCCCTACTTAATGGCGGGAATATGGTTATAAATGTTGCATCTTATTATAAATATGCATTGATTGCTTTGCTGATTGCTCTCTTCTACTTCTTCTTCTTAAGAAAATTTATCAAGAATGTTATAACTGCAAGCATGCCGAAAGCTGAAAAAGAAGAAGAAGGAAAAGAGGCTATAGCCAAAGAAGGTGCTGAAGCAGAAGAGTTAGAAGAAGAACAGGTCAAAGGTAAGACTATCAAGGAGATTGAAGAAGAGATAGCATCAAAACTTGAAGAGGAAGAAGAGGTTGACGAAGAGAAGATAAGAAGCAGCGTGATGGAAGAAAAGATTAGAGAAGCAGCACAGCAGAATCCAGAAGAGATTGCAAGTCTCATAAAAACACTTCTTGCATCAAAACCGAAGGGATAAAATGAAGGGGTAGGATTATGGTAGCCCAAAAAAGTGCGGCAGATATAAAAAGCAGTGAAGATTTAACGCCACATCAGAAGGCGGCCATCTTAACGATTATTCTTGGCGATGATTTATCTGCAAAGGTTTTATCTCATTTGCCTAAGCAGGATATAGAAGCTATCTCAAAAGAGATAGCCTTTATGAAGACGATTGACCCGAAAATAATCCGTGAAGTTGTTGATGAATTTTACAAAATGCTCAAAGCCAAAGAGTTTATGAGTGTTGGTGGCCTTGAATACGCAAAGGAGATTCTGGTTAAAACATTGGGTCCAGAAGAAGCACAAAGGATTATTGATAAGCTTGTGAAGATGATGGAATCAAGCTATGGGTTTGATTATCTTGAAAATATAGACCCAAAACAGCTGGTTAAGTTTATACAAAGCGAGCATCCGCAGACGATTGCCATTATTCTTGCCCACCTTGATCAATCAACGGCGGCTGAAGTTTTAAGTCTTTTACCTAAAGAGCTTCAAGCCGATGTTACACTTAGAATGGCATCGCTTGAAAATATATCACCAACCGTTATAAAGCATGTCTCTGAGATATTGGAGAATAAGCTTGAGAGTGTCAGTGGCTCTAACATTGAGCTTGGTGGTGTTAGGAAGGTTTCAGAGATTATTAACAGGATGGGTAGGGTTGAATCTAAAGCCTTGATTGATGCGATAGCTGAACACAACCCAGACCTTGCAAGCCAGATAAGAGATATGATGTTCGTATTTGAAGATATTATGAAGCTTAGTGACCAGGATATTCAAGAATTGCTTAAACATGTGGACAAGAAAGACCTTATCCTGGCATTGAAGGGTGCATCTGATGAGCTCAAAGAGAAATTCTTTAAGAATATGTCTTCAAGAGCAGCAGAGACACTCAAAGAAGAACTTGAATTCTTGGGTGCTGTTAAGGTTAAGGATGTTGAGCGCGCACAGAAGGTTATTGTTGATGTGGTAAGAAAACTTGATGAAGAAGGTGTTATCTCCATAGGCGGCGGTGGTGAGGAGGTCGTCGTCTAATGCCTGTTGAAGTTGAAGAGTTTGTTTTTGAAGATTTGGATGATGAAGGGTTTGAATCAGAAGAGTTAAAAAAGAGTGATAATGATAGTGAGA
>CAYTZD010000004.1:26557-39576 GCA_964442345.1 uncultured Hippea sp.
CGCAGGCAGACTCTCAAGGTGTAGAAGAGAATAAACAAGACCAGAATCAGGCTGTAGTATTCGATAAAGAAGAGATAAAAAAACAGCTTCAAGCTATAATAGAGACAACAAAACAGGAAGCGCTAAAGGAAGCACAATTAATAAAAGAGCAGGCAAAAAAGGAAGGTTTTGAACTTGGCTATAAGGAAGGATACGAGAAAGGTCTAAAGGATGCTAAAGGTATCTTCGATAAGACAATTGAAGAGTACACAACCAAGATGCAGCAGGCTATAACAAAGCTTATCAATACGGCAGCAGAGATATCCAAAAGATACGAAGAGCTTGAGAATGCGGCAACGGATATGATTCTACAGATTGCAAAAAAGGTGATAGCTACTGAGCTTGTTCAGAATAAGGATGCAATAAATAATATGGTTAAAGAGGCTTTAGGGATTGTTGAATCTGATAAGATAAAGCTTAAGATGCATCCTGATGATGCCAAGAATGTAAATATTGACGCTCTTGGAAGTAATAAAAGTATAGAGATTGTCGAAGATGATAAACTGTCAAAGGGTTCTCTCATTATAGAAGAATCAAACGGCAATGTGATAGATGCAAGCGTGGATACAAAACTTGACCAGATTAAGGCTTCGCTTGTAAATGAGTAAAATATTAAGGATTAAAGAAGCACTTGATAAGTCCAATCTTGTTATAACTTACGGCAGGGTTAAGAAGGTCTCGGGTTTGACGATTAAATCGACGGGTCCCAAAAATGTTAAGATAGGTGATGTATGCAAGATAGAAACGGATAACGGCTGGATAGATAGCGAAGTTGTTGGATTCGATGAAGATGGCGTTGTGTTGATGCCACTTGGCACGCTTGATGGAATTAAGGCATCAAGCCTTGTAAAATCAGAAGGTAAAGGGTTATCCGTCCCTGTAAGTGAAGCATTTTTGGGAAGGGTCGTTAATGCCTTAGGCAGACCAATAGACGGCAAAGGGCCTATCAGGATAGATAATTTTTATCCTGTCTATCCAAAACCTGTTCCGCCACTTGAAAGGGAAATAATAAACGAGCCTTTAAGTGTTGGCGTTAAAGCTATAGACGGACTTCTAACCATAGGAAAAGGTCAAAGAGTTGGTATATTCGCAGGTAGCGGTGTTGGTAAAAGCACGCTTATGGGTATGATAGCAAGGAATAGTTCAGCCGATGTAAATGTGATAGCCTTAATAGGTGAGCGTGGCAGGGAAGTTAGAGAATTTATCGAGAAGGATTTAAAAGAAGAAGGTCTAAAAAGAAGCGTGGTTGTTGTTGCAACAAGCGATGAAGCACCACTTCTAAGAAGGGAAGGTGCCTTCGTTGCCACAGCTATTGCTGAGTTTTTCAAGGATCAGGGTGCCGATGTGATGCTTATGATGGATTCTGCAACGAGATTTGCTATGGCTCAAAGGGAGATAGGTTTAGCTGTTGGTGAGCCACCCACTACAAAGGGTTATACGCCGAGTGTTTTTACACTTCTGCCAAGATTGATGGAAAGGGCGGGTAATTTTAAGAACGGTTCTATTACGGCTATCTATACAGTTCTGGTTGATGGTGATGACTTGATGGAGCCAATAGCCGATGCGTCTCGTTCCATTCTTGATGGGCATATCGTTTTATCCAGAAAGATAGCAGAGAAAGGCAGGTATCCTGCAATAGATGTTTTGAAAAGCATATCAAGATTAATGAATTCAATAGCCGATGAGAAGCAGAAGCAGTTGGCTTTAAGGATAAGAAAGGTTTTATCTGTCTATGCAGATGCAGAAGATTTGGTTAATATTGGTGCCTATGTGAAAGGAAGCAATAAGGATATAGATGAAGCACTTCAGTATATAGACAGGGTTGAGAATTTTCTTGCTCAAAAGATAGAAGAGAGTTTTTCGTTTAATGAGACTTTAAAGCTAATGGAGTCAATATTTAGCTGATGTTTGTCTTTAAGTTTGAGAAACTTTTGAAGATAAAGGCAAAATTGCTTGATGAGAAGAGACTTCAGATAGCGAGATTTGATGCAAAAATAAAAGAGAAGGAATCAGAAAAGAGAAGGCTTGTAAGCGAGAACAACCAACGAAGAGAAAGGATTTTTGAGATTCTAACTTCAGAAAGACCCGATAGCAAGATGATTATGTTTTTAAATGAGAATGTGGAAAAGACAGATGTAGCTATAAAGGTGGTTGATTTTGAAATAGAAATGCTTAAGAAAGAAAAAGAGAAGCTAATTAAAGAATCTGCTGAACTATTGAAGGAAAAGAAAAAACTTGAGAGATTGAAAGAGAAAAAACTTGAAGAGTTCAAAGAAGAAATCTCAAAGAAGGAGATGAGATTTTTAGATGAGATTGCATCTGTTAAGACTGCTTCTAAGCTTATTAATGGTTAGTGTCATTATATACCCTGCTTATTCCAAAAGCCAGAAAAGTTTAACTGCCGTAGTTGATAAGATAAATGAACTTAAAGCGCTTGAAAGTCTGCTTGATAAGAAGATAGCAAAACTTGAACATCTAAAGAAGCAGTTGGATAGCCAAAAAAAAGAACTCCAAGCTTTAAGGAAGCAGACCGATGAGTATGTAAAGAAAAAAAAGAAAGAAGCAGATGATTATTATGCCAATATAAAGAAACAGGCTGATGAGTATATAGCAAAAAAACAGAAAGAGCTTGAATCCTTGCAAAAACAGATAGCAGATGAGAAGATAAAGAAGCTTGCCCAGATTTATGCTGCTGCAAAACCACAGGCTGCTGCCGATGAGCTTTCAAACATGGATGAAGATACAGCAGCTAAGATACTTGTGTTTATGAAATCCAGGCAAGCAGGTGCAATAATATCAAAAATGCAGCCTAAAAAGGCTGCACGCATCTTTCAGCAATATTTGATGAAGAAGGATCAACTTAAAATCAATAAGCAATAAGTTTCCACGAGCCGTTCTCTATTTTGACTATACAGAAATCACTTGGATTAAGTCCTGCATGATTATCCTTTGAATATGTAAATACACCTGTTATGCCAACAAAATGTTTTATCTTCTCAAGGCCATCCCTTATCTGATCAGGTGTTTGAGCGCCTTCTTTTATAACCTTTACAAGCATCATTAAAGCATCGTAAGCATGACCACCAAAGGTTGATACAGGTCCGAATTCTTTTTCGTATTCTTCTTTGTAATTTAATAGAACCGCTCTTTGTGGATCTGTTTTTGGAAGCTGCTCTGCTACAAGCAATTTTCCTACAGGCAGTTTGATGCCTTCTGCTGCTTTGCCTGCAAGCTGGATAAACCTTTTTGATGCAACACCGTGGCTCATGAAAAGCGGTATCTTTATGTTTAACTCCTTTGCATTCTTTGCAACCGATGCTGGACCTGGATTTGTTCCCCAGCAGACTATGGCTTGAACGCCTTTGGTGTTTTTTATCTTTATTAACTGGCTTGTCATATTTGTGTCTGTTGCGCCAAATGTCTCATCCCTTAAGATTGTTATGTTATACTTTGATGCGAGTTTTTTTAGCTCTTCCCTTCCGCTTTCTCCAAAGCCTGTCTCTGCCGTTAAGATAGCTATCTTGTGTATGTTGTGATCTTGCAGATAGCTATATAGTCTCTCGACGGCAAGGCTATCTGATGGTGCCGTTTTGAATACCCACTTCTTTGTTGGTGTTGTGATTTTATAGCTTGAAGCCATAGATATAAGCGGAATATGAGCCCTTTGAATAAGCGATATAATTGCAAGTGTAGAACCGCTTCTTGTGGGTCCTATTATTGCAGAAACCTTATCTGAATAGATGAGCTTTCTTGCAAGTATGACGGTTGAAGATGGCTCACCCTTTGTGTCATAAATGATAAGTTTTATCTTGTTTCCGTTTATTCCGCCGTTTTTGTTGATTTTATCAACAAGCATCTTAAGTGTGTTTTTCTCTGGCTCACCCAAGAATGAAGTTGGTCCTGTTATTGAAGCTAATGCGCCTATCTTTATTGTTTTTGCCTGAGATGTGAAGTTAAATAGGATAAACAGAACAGCCACAACACCTACTAAAACCTTTTTCATTTTTTCTCCCCCCTTAAATTTCTCTTATCTCTTCTTGAGAAAGCATCTGTATGCCATTTTCTTCTAAGATTTTCTCTGCCTTCTGGGTTTCTGAGAATTTAAATACCATTACAGCCTTGCCTTCAATTGGTGATGTAAATCCGTACATGTATTCTATGTTGATCTGATTACCTGCAAGAATATTTAATACATTTGCTAAAGCTCCGGGTTTATCGTCAATCATACAGGCAATTATATGTGTTTCTGCCGTTGTGAATCCGTTATCCTTTAGTATTTTTATCGCCTCGTCTGTGCCTTTTACTACAAGTCTCACTATTCCAAAATCGCTTGAATCAGCCAAAGATAAAGCTTTTATATTTATGTTGTGTTTGCCTAAAAGCTCAACAACTTCAAGCAACCTTCCTGGCCTGTTTTCAACAAATACTGATATCTGTCTTATTCTTTTCATTTCTTAACTCCTAAATCTTTCTTTTATCTATTACCCTTTTTGCTTTACCTTCGAATCTCTGAAGACTTTTTGGCTCTACTAAGGTAACCTTTACCGTTATGCCGTAGAGGTCTTTTATGTCTTTTTCTATCCTTTCCTTTAGTTTCTGCAGATGTTTGATTTCGTCTGAGAATATCTCTTCGCTAACTTCTACCTTTACTTCGAGTGTATCAAGATTGTCAATTCTGTCAACAATAAGCTGATAGTGCGGTTCAACGCCTTCAGTTTCCATAAGCAGGGATTCTATCTGGCTTGGGAATATGTTGACGCCTCTTATGATGAGCATGTCGTCTGTTCTGCCTTTGATGCGTTCAATTCTTCTATGTGTCCTTCCGCATTTGCATGGTTCTTTGATGATTCTTGTTATGTCCCTTGTTCTGTATCGGATCAATGGTATGGCTTCTTTTAGAATTGTTGTTATTACAAGTTCTCCTTCTTCACCATCTGGCAGAACTTCTCCTGTTTCTGGGTCTATTATCTCTGGGATAAAGGCATCTTCCCATACATGAAGTCCATGTTTTGCTTCTGCACACTCAACGGCAACACCTGGGCCCATTATTTCGCTTAGTCCGTATATGTCGATAGCGTCTATGCCAAGTTTCTCTTCTATTGTGTTTCTCATCTCTTCGCTCCACGGTTCGGCTCCAAGTATGCCAACTCTTAACTTTATTTCATCCCTGCTGATACCCATCTCTTTTAAGGTCTCAGCAAGGTATAGGGTGTAAGATGGTGTTGCTGTTAAAACCGTAGAGCCAAAATCCTTCATTATCATTATCTGTCTTTTTGTGTTGCCGCCAGATATCGGTATTACTGTCGCACCAAGCCTTTCTCCGCCATAATGTGCACCCAATCCACCTGTAAATAGGCCGTATCCGTAGGCGTTCTGGATAATATCACCTTTGCTTACTCCTGCTGCAGAAAGCGAGCGAGCCATCAAGTCAGACCAGACTTCTATGTCCCTTTTTGAGTATCCAACAACTGTTGGTTTACCCGTTGTTCCGCTTGATGCATGAACCCTTACAACCTGTTCAAGTGGAAGGGTAAACATTCCAAATGGATAGTTGTCCCTTAAATCCTGTTTCGTTGTGAAGGGTAATCTCTTTAGATCGTCAAGTGTTTTTACATCATCGGGTTTTACGCCTGCTTCGTCAAATTTCCTTTTGTAGAAAGGTACAAGGTTATAAACCCTTTCAACGGTGTGCTGAAGCCTTTTTAGTTGTAATGCTTCCAATGCTTCCCTTGGTAGGGTTTCCATCTCATCATCGTAAATCATAGTATCACCTCAAACCAAGATATTTGTCTATTTTGGGTTTATCGAAACCTACAATAGCCTTTGAGCCTATTAAAACAACAGGAACACCTGTTTGGCCTGTTCGTCTAACCATATCTTCTGCTGCTCTTCTATCCCTTGATACATCAACATCCTTAAACTTTATGCCATGCTGTCTGAGATACTGTTTTACTCTATTGCACCATGGACAACTTGGCGTTGAGAATACCACAACTCTCGGCTGCTTTTCTGGTTTTTTTGTTGCCATTTTATTTTTCACCTCCGCTTCAAAGTTTTAGCACCTTTAATATTATTCTGCTAATCTAAGTTGTCAATATATCATAACTTATAAAAATAGTCTGCAAGCAATATTTGTTGTCTCTTCGGTATAATCGTAGTTTAGCTCTTTTAAGAATTTGTTGAATTCTTCTCTTTCTCCTTCTGGTATCTCAAATCCAACAAACACCCTTCCAAACTCTCCACCATGCCTTCTGTAGTGAAATACAGATATGTTCCATTTCTCCTTCATTTTACTTAAAAACTTCATCAATGCGCCTGCTTTTTCTGGGAATCTAAAGTTGTAGAATATCTCGTTTTCAGCAAATGGGCTTTTGCCACCGATCATGTATTTTATATGGTCTTTTATTAGTTCGTTTGGTGTTACATCCATTGCATAATAACCTTCTTTTCTCATCCTTTCTAACATCTTTTGATTCTCTTTCTCATAATCTATAGTTAGACCCACAAGGAGGTAGGCTTCCTTTCTACTTGAAAGTCTATAGTGGAATTCAGAAACATTTTTATCTTGAATAACCCTTTGGCAGAATCGTTTAAATTCACCTGGCCTTTCTGGTATTTTAACGGCATATAAGGCTTCCTGTTTTTCACCTATGATTGCCCTTTCTGCTACATAGCTAAGCCTGTCAAAATTCATATTGGCGCCAGAGTTTATTGCGACAAGGGTTTTATCTTTTATACCTTTGTCTTTTACATATTTTTTTATGCCTGCGACGGCTAAAGCGCCTGCAGGTTCAACTATATGCCTTGTATCGTAATAAATATCTTTTATTGCCGATGCAATCTCATCAACATTTACCAATATAATATCGTCAACATACTCTTTTGTCTTTTTGAATGTTATCTCTCCAACTTCCTTTACTGCAACGCCGTCTGCAAATATACCGACTTTGTCTAATACCACTCTTTTGCCTTCCTTTATAGATAGATACATTGCATTGCTTTCTGTTGGTTCAACACCTATAACTTTTACCTGTGGATAGATATTCTTTATGTATGTTGCTATACCTGCTATCAGACCACCGCCACCTATTGGCACAAACACGGCATACGGTATCTCTTTTGAAGTTTGTCTTAAAATCTCAAGGCCTATTGTTCCCTGACCAGCAATAACCAATTCGTCGTCAAATGGTGGAATGTATGTCAAGCCTGTCTCTTTCGTAAGTGTTTTGCAATGCTCGTATGCTTCGGAATAGTTATCGCCTTTTAAAACAACTTCTGCACCGTGTCTCTTTACGGCTTCAACCTTTATCTGTGGTGTTGTTTCTGGCATTACAATGATTGCTTTTATGCCTAACACCTTCGATGACAAAGCCACGCCTTGAGCATGATTGCCGGCTGATGCAGCTATTACGCCCTTCTTTTTCTGTTCATCTGAAAGGTTTACAATTTTATTGTATGCCCCTCTGATTTTGAATGAGAAGACATCTTGTAAGTCTTCTCTTTTTAGTAGTATTCTGTTGTTTAGCTTTTTTGAAAGATTTACGGCAAAATCCAGTGGTGTCTCTTTTACAATATCATATACCCTTGCGGTTAATATAAGTCTGAATATAGGATCCATTTTCTCTCCCCCCTTATACTGGTGGACGGTAGGGGAGTCGAACCCCCGACCTCTACCGTGCGAAGGTAGTGCTCTCCCAACTGAGCTAACCGCCCGATTGCCCAAAATATAGAAAAAGCCCAATTGCTTGTCAAATTAAAGTAAAGCTGATATTAAATAATTAGTTTATTGACATAATCTTGTTAGTTATTTATACTTCGAAAAATTCTTTAAGGAGGTGTTTGAATGAGAAAGGTTTTCTTCATGGTGGTTGCTTTGCTGTTTGTAAGTAGGCTTTCGTTTGCAGCTCTTACAACCTATGAGTTGGTAGGAACTGTAGCCAACCAAAATCATCAAGCAGTTGTTGCTGATGTTAAGAGTGCTTTAGAGTCTGCTGGTTTTAAGGTTATAACTTCCTACAATCCAGGAGAGTTAAAAGACCTTACCGTATTGATTGTTAAATCTGATGAGTTCTTTGGCGCGGTTAATAAGGCTGGTAGGTATGCTTTTTATGCAATTCCTTTAAGGGTTGGTGTTCAGAAGACAAAGGATGGCAATAGTATTATGTTTACTAACCCTGTCTATCTTGTAGATGCTTTTGCACCAGGTAAAAACTCTTTAGAAAGCGCTGCTGAAAAAGTAAAGGGTGAACTTGAAAATGCGCTGAAAAAGGTCAAAGGCATAAAGGTTGAAAAGAAGGAATTTGGTTTCAAAACAGATCCTGAAGAGATAGGCGATTGGCAGATGATGGGTGAGAGTATTTACACCATTTATGAAATTGGCCACAAATATGGTTCTATTGATGCTGCTTTAAAAGCTTTAGATGATTCCTTATCAAAAGGAACAAACGGATGGAAAAAGGTATATGAGATAAAACTTGAGAAAGCTGCTGTTGTCGGTGTTGCTAATGTAGGCTATGAGAAGGAAGCCTTCGAGATAGGCGGATATAATCATTTATGCGCTTTCCCAATTGAACTTGTAATTTATGACAATGGTAAGATCAAGGCTTTACCTGAGATGTATAGGATGTCTTTATATTTTATGGATGCTGGAATGAGTGCTTTTGCTGCTCATGCATCCATGCCTGGCGAGATAGACAATTCTTTAAAGGGTCTTCTTAAATAGAATAAGTGCATTTAAATTAAACAGAAGGCGGGCTTTTGCCCGCTTTTTTTATTTGGCAGTTAAAGTTTCTTAAAAATCATCCGATTCAATTATAGAAGTGTGGAATTAATTTTGCTAATGAACAATTGAGTTGACAGAAGCAGGTTGAATATGATTTAATTTTGAAGGTTTAAGGAATTTTGTTATAGAAGGAGAAGGTCGTGTTTAGTTTGAGCAAGGGAGAAGTGGTTGGCGTTGACATCGGACACTATTACACGAAGGTAGTAGACATTGTAGATAAAAAAGGTGTATTTGTTCTAAAGCATGCATTTAAGGAGTTTACCCCGCAGGATGTAATAACTTCAGAAGGTGTTGATGAGATAGTTTTGGGTGATTTTCTGAAGTCGATTTTTTCTCAACACGGTGTAAGGTCAAAGTCGGTTGCTGTTGCTTTGAGTAGTTCTTTTGTTATAACCAAGACACTTACCATGCCACTTGTTGCAGATGAAGAAGTAGATCAAGCTGTCATGTGGGAAGCAGAACAGTATGCGCCTGTTAGTATGGAAGATGTGAATGTTAGTTATCAGATACTTGATAAGAATGAAGAAAAAAATGAGATGACTGTTCTTCTTGCTTTAACAAAGAAGGAGATAGTCGATACCTATATAAAAGCTTTTAATAGGGCAAAACTTAAGGTTAAGATTGTTGATGTTGATGTGTTCTCTATCTATAATGCTTATGAGATAAACAACAAGGATGCTCTAAATAAACACATTGCATTTGTGGATATGGGTTATTCTTCTACAAAACTGTTGTTTGTTAAAAAGGGTGTGCCTATCTTCAGTAGGTATATGGACTTTAATTTTGCTTCTTTGATAAATGAAGCAGTGGATGTACTTTCTTTAAAAAAGGAAGAGATAGGTATTCTTTTGTCAAAGAAGCAGCAAGATGAGAAAAAAGAATCTCTGATAAATTTTCTTAACGATAAACTTATTGCTCTTTATACTCAGATTCAGAATTCAGTTACCTTTTATATGAATAATATTTTAAGCGTAGAAGAACCTATAGAAGAAGTTGTTCTTGTGGGTGTTTTGGGTTCTTTATATGAGAATTTGAATATCGAGATAATGCAGGAGTTCTTTAAAAGCGATATCACAAGATTTAACCCTTTTGATGTAGTTTCTAAGGAAGGTTCTGGTGAATCAATAGATGAAACCACACCGGATATTTCACCGTTTTATTGTATAGCAAGTGGTTTAGCTTTAAGGAGTGTGGCAAAATGATACGGATAAATCTATTGGGTGGAGAAGAGCAGGAGAAAAAAAAGGCAAAAGGTATAGAACTAAGCATAGATGGTAAGATTGTTTTAATAGTTGCTGTATTTTTAATTGAGTTTATAGCACTTGGTGTTGCCACTTATATGCTTAATGGAAAATTGCATAAGTTGAGAGAAAAAAGAAATAAACTTGCCAACATTGAAAGAAGGGTGAAAAGGATAAAGGCAAAAATAAGGGAAGTTGATAGAATGGTTAAGGTGATAAAGAGACTTGAGCAAGGCAGAGGCAATACTGCAAAAATCCTTGCAGAAGTTGCTGATGCTATTCCATCATTCTCTTATGCATCCAGCGGTAGTGTTGTATCGTCCGCTATTGGAAGTGGTTTGTGGTTTACCAAAATGAGAAAGAAGGGGAATACTTTAACGATAGATGGGAAGAGTTTTTCTGCTGAAGCTGTAGCTGACTATATGATAAGATTAGAATCCCTTAAGGATGTAAAAAAGGTAAGGTTTACAGGTGGCGGTTTAAGGAAGATATCTTCAAAGAATGGAATTAATGTTTATAGTTTTTCTATAGCTATAACATTGAAGGGATAGAAAAATGGAGAATCTGGATTTTAAAAAGATTATTGTAGGTGTTGTTATAGGTGTTATTTTGGTTGCTGGTTTGTGGTACTACTTCTATTATCAAGATACAGCAAACGAGATTAATAGATTACAGAGAGATATAGCAAGGCTTTACAAATACCAAAAACAGATGCCTATTTTGCTGAAGAGATATAAAAAAGTTCAAGAAGAATTTAAAGTCTATTCAAAGCAGTTGCCTTTAAAAGAAGAGATACCACCACTGCTTATAAAGCTAAGTGGGATAATAAAAAGCGAAGGTGTTTCATTGGTATCGTTTAGTCCAAAAAGGGCTATAAGAGATAAAAGCGGTGTATATTTTATAAAGCCTATTTCTATAAAGATAAAAGCCACATACCTTGAATGTGGAAAGGTATTTGAAGATGTCTCAAAGATGGAAAGGTTGTTCAAGGTTAAAGATTTTACTATCTCAAATCCAAAACTGATAAATTCTCATACAGTATTGGTGGATGTGGGTTTTTCGGCTGAAACATATTATCTTAATAGAAAGAAGTAGCTCAAAAGAAGGTGAAACAATGAGAAAGATAGTTGCTGTTGGGGTTTTTGGAATCCTTTTTGCTATTACTATGCCAACAATGGGGTTTGAGTTAAAGATAAATAGAGACCCTTTTATGGATTTACTTAAGTACAGGGAGTTGCAAATGAAAGAGGTTTTATTGAAAAAGAAAAGCGAGATTGGGTATTTACAACAGGAGATAGAAGCGTTGAAGTCTTCTTTGGAAGTTAAAATGGTGGTTACAAGCAAAGTTGACCCAGAATCAAAAGCTGCTTTATTGGTTGGGCCGTCAGGCATACCTATAGTAGTTATGAAAGGATATGAATTAAAAAGTGGTGTTTATGTAAAAGATATAAAAGACGATGGAGTGGAAATTGAGATTAGGCATGGAAAAAACAATAAAACAGTTGTATTAAAAATTACAAAGTAGGGGAAAAGCCATGAGGAAATTGAAAATTATTACCGGTTTACTTCTATTTATATGGTTTCTTGTTGGAGTAAATATTAAAACCCAATCTGCTGTTGTTCAAGGTATAAACGCAGCAAATGGTGTATGCGAAGTGTATTATAATGGAAATATAGAATGCAACAAGATGGAATTGGATAACCCGCCAAGGGTTGCTATTGATATTATAGGCGTTGACAAGTGTGAAATATGCAAGAACGGTGTTAAGATAATAAAAGATGGCGATGTTGTGATACGCAGTAGCTTGCATAATAGATTAGATGATAATGTTTATAAGCTTTATGGTAAACCGGTGGAAAGAATAGTGTTTGTATTTAATAATAGGAAAAAACCTATTATATGTAAGATAGATAGAACGAAGGGTCGCATAAAAATAGTATATGGCAAGCCTTCCGAAAATCTTAATCTGATTGAAAGGGTGTCATTAAGGAAGTTTAAAAATTACGAAATGGTTGTTGTGCTTTTGAAAGGGAAGCCAAGCTATAAACTTAAAAGAAAAGGCAATGCTATCTATTTAACTTTGAATAATGTCTCTGCCGTTAAAGAAGCTTTACAGAGACAGAACTTAGAAAGAGAATCTTTTACTGTAAAGTCTATATCTGCAGATAAGACTTCAAACAACAGTGTTGAGTATTTAATAACATTAAAGGATAATGCAAATCTAAAAAAATACTATGCAGATAACAGACACCTATATCTTATTTTTACATCTAAAAATGCCAATGTAGATAGTGCGACTTCTCATTTAGCAAATAATAAAATAGAGAATAAATCCAAAGAGCAGCTAACAAACAATAGCGATGTAAACAATAACATAATAACAACCAATAAGCTTATATCATTTGATGTTAGAGATGCTCAGCTTAAAGATATTTTTAGGGTATTCTCCCAGATTAGCGGTTTGAACTTTATAATAGGTGATGATGTTAAGGGCACCTTAACTATGAAACTAAAGGATGTTCCGCTTAATCAGGCATTTGAACTTATCTTGCAACAGGAAGGTTTAGTTGCCGAAAGAAAGGGTAATATAGTCATCATAGAGACGGCTTCTCGATATCAAAAGGAGAAGATGCAGCAGCTTAAGGCTTTAAAGGATAAAGAGAAGCTTGAGAGAATGAAAAACGCTATAACTAAGGTGATAAATCTGAATTACATAACGCCAGATTATGCTATAAAGATGGTAAACAAGCTGCTTTACAACAGCGACAAGAATAGCGGTTTTGTCGTTTCAGATGTCAAGAATAATGCTTTGATATGCCACGATACAGCCGAGAATATAGCAAAGGTAGAAAAGATAATTAAAATAATAGATCAGAAGAAGAGGGCTGTGGAGATAGATGCAAGGATAGTTGAGATAAGCAAGAACTTTGAGAGACAGCTTGGCATTCAATGGGGA
>CAYTZD010000005.1:0-39389 GCA_964442345.1 uncultured Hippea sp.
GCGGGCTTTTTTAGTTTCTAAAGAAGATTTTTACTCTGTGAATGTAATCTCGTTGAAGGACTTGCCTGCGAAGTCTTTTGCAAGTCTCATCTTGCCGCCGGCAAGTATTATCTTTCTTTCTCTTTCTGTTAAGTGATACTCAAGTGGAATATCGATGCCTTTTGTCTCATTGTGGAGAACAACTTCGCCAGTGCCGTCGATTAGAGCTTTTCTTATACCACTTATCTTTATCTTGTCGCCCTTGTCGATCTTATCGTAATCTTCAGCATTTTTGAATGTCAATGGGATGATACCGAAGTTGATCAGGTTAGCTCTGTGGATTCTTTCGATAGCTTTAGCTATAACAGCCTTTACGCCAAGATACATTGGACATAATGCTGCATGCTCTCTCGATGAGCCCTGACCGTAGTTATCGCCACCCACGATTACATTGTAAAGACCCTTCTTCTTGTTCTCCAAGCATCTGCTTGCAAATTCTGGGTCTCTCTTTACGAATACATACTGAGCGTATTTTGGAACATTGGATCTGTATTTGAGAAGATCACCAGCTGGCATAATATCGTCTGTTGTTATCTTGTCGCCGAATTTTCCAGCAACTTCTGCTTCTAAGTCTTTTGGCATAGGCTCACCGGATGGCGGATCAACAATGTTTGGACCTTTGTAAAGCTCGATTGTTTTTGCTTCTTCTGGTGGAGCAGGTGGCAATAACATACTGTCATCAATCGTGAATTTCTCAGGTATATCAACACTTGGATATTTTATGCCGAATTTTGTCTCAAGGTCTCTTGGGTCTGTGATTACGCCTGTCAAAGCGCATGCTGCTGCAGTCTCTGGGCTTACAAGGTAAACCTTAGCTGTAACTGTACCACTTCTTCCGTAGAAGTTTCTGTTGTTTGTTCTGATTGAGATTGCGTTGTTTCTTGGAGCCTGGCCAGCACCTATACAGAAACCGCATGCAGATTCAAGGATTCTGAATCCTGCTGCTATGATGTGTGAAAGTTCACCTTCATCAGCAAGCATTCTCAAGACTTGTTTAGAACCTGGTGCATAACCGCAGCTTACATTTGGATTGACCGTTCTACCCTTTACTATCTCTGCAACGGTTTTACCGTCTTTGTATGATGAGTTTGTACAGCTTCCGATCATAACCTGATCAACAGGTGTACCTTCTACTTCTCTAACAGTTACAACATTGTCTGGGTTGTGTGGCTGAGCTATCATTGGCTCAAGTTCGCTTAGGTTTATCTCTATAACTCTGTCATAATTTGCGTCTGGATCAGCTTCCAAAGGAATCCATTTGTCTCCTCTGCCTTGAGCTTCCAAGAATCTCTTTGTTTGTTCATCAGACGGGAATACGCTTGTTGTAACACCGAGCTCTGCGCCCATGTTGGTGATTGTTCCTCTCTCTGGAACGGTTAAAGTTTTTACGCCTTCTCCGAAGTATTCAACAATCCAACCAACATTACCCTTTGTTGAGAGAATCTGAAGCAGTTTCAAGATAACATCTTTAGCCGTTACCCAAGGTCTTAGTTTGCCTGTTAGTTTTACACCCAAGATTTTTGGTCTTGGCAAATAGAATGGCATTCCTGCCATTGCGCTTGCAACATCCAAACCACCAGCACCGATGGCTATCATACCGATACCACCGCCTGTTGGTGTGTGGGAGTCAGAACCAAGCAGTGTTGCGCCTGGTCTTCCTATTCTTTCGATGTGAACCTGATGGCAGATACCGTTTCCTGCCTTGGATAGATACAGACCATATTTTTTAGCGAATGTCTGAAGGTATGTGTGGTCGTCTGCATCTTCGAAACCCATCTGAATGGTTTTGTGGTCGATGTAGCTTACGGATACTTCCGTTTTTACCCTGTCAACACCCATCTGCTCGAATTGAAGATCTGCCATTGTACCTGTGGCGTCCTGTGTCAATGTCTGGTCGATTTTGATACCGATCTCATCACCAGAGAATAGATCACCGTCTACCAGGTGCTCCTTTAAGATTTTTTGTGCAACGGTTAAACCCATATTAAACCTCCTTCCTTAAATTTTATTTGCTTTTTTGCAGTGAAGTTTATATCATTTTTAAAGGTAAAAAGCAAAGATTTTTAGGGGGTATTATGGAATCCAAAGTAAAAGTATTGGTTGTTGATGATTCTTTAATCTCAAGAAAATATCTTACAAGAATATTAGAAGAATCTGGTAAGATTCAGGTTATAGATACTGCCAAAGATGGTCAGGAAGCTATAGAGAAGGTAAAGGCTTTAAAGCCGGATGTTGTTACGCTCGACATAGAGATGCCCAAGCTTAATGGACTTGAAGCCTTAAAAATAATAATGAAAGAGTGTCCTGTTCCTGTTGTAATGGTTTCAAGCCTAACGACCGATGGTGCAAGAGAAACACTTGAAGCCTTAAGGATAGGTGCGGTTGACTATATATCAAAAAACGATGTGCTTTCATTTAAAAGTGCTGCTAAGGAAGCACGCCAGCTTCTGATCGAGAAAATTCTTTCTGCTAAGGATTCAAGAATAAAGGGAAGGCCTTTATTAAGAAGAGGGGTTCATACAGAGAAGAAGGAAGAGACGCAAATTGCTCCAGCAAGAAAAAAGAAGCTTGAAAAGATAAGCGGTATAAAGGTTGTTGCTATAGCTGCATCGACCGGCGGTCCTGTTGCTTTGGAAAAGGTGTTTTCTAACTTGCCATTACTTGGTGTGCCGATTATGATTGTCCAACATATGCCAAAGACATTTACCGGTGTTTTTGCTAACTCTTTAAGTAAGGTTTCTAAAATAAAGGTAAAAGAAGCTGAAAATGGTGAAGAGCTAAAGTCCAATCAAGGGTATCTTGCACCAGGTGGTATGCAGATGACAGCAAAAAAGAGTGGCGCCCGCTATGTTGTGGGTGTAAGCAGCGAACCCAAAACCATTTATACACCCAATGCTGATATTATGTTTAAATCCGTTGCAGAGACATTTGGCGATAAAGCCTTATGTGTGATAATGACGGGAATGGGTGATGATGGTTTTAGGGGGTTGCAAGAAGTTAAAAAGGCTGGTGGAACGATAATTGCTCAAGATAAAGATAGCTGTGTCGTTTGGGGAATGCCAAGAAAACCGACACAGATGGGTCTTGCTGATTTTGTCGTGCCGTTGGATGAGATAGCTTCAACAATTTCCAAACTTGTTATTGGTAGGTAAAGATGCCTGAAATTCTATCTCAGGAAGAGATAGATGCGCTGCTAAATAACCTTGATAAAGAAGAGCTTATAGAAGAAGAGCCCGAAGAAGTCGTAGAAGAGATATTAGAACCCAAGAAGGTATCTCTTTACGACTTTAAGCGTCCTGATAAGGTCTCAAAAGAGCAAATCAGGGCAATAAAAAATCTTCATGATAAATTCTCGCGTAACTTCTCAAGCCGTCTCTCTGCCTTTTTAAGGTCTATTGTTGAAGTAGAAGTCGTCAGTGTTGATCAGATGACTTATGCAGAGTTTGTTTTATCCTTATCAAACAATGTTAGCTTTAATGTTATAAGCCTTGCGCCTTTGGATGGAAACGGTGTCTTCTCCTTAGAACCCGACATAGGCTTTGCGCTTGTTGATAGATTGCTTGGTGGAACAGGTGAAGCCGTTAACTTAAATCGCCCATTTACAGATATAGAGCAAAGCATTCTCCTTGATGTTGTAAAACAGGCTATGGGTGAGATGAAGGCAGCATGGGAACCGATAATGGATATCAGCTTTGAAGTTGTCAGTCAGGAATCAAGCCCAAATGTTGTGCAGATTGTTGCTCCTTCTGAGATTGTTGTTTTGGTTGTATTTGAAGTTAAGCTTGGTGAATCAAGCGGAATTATAAACTGGTGTCTGCCTGTTATTGTGCTTGAGCCTGTCTTGAATAAGATAGGCACACATGATATACTTGCCCGTTCAAAGAAGGCAACAGAAGACAGGACAGAAGATATAGCAAGGGCGCTTGAATCAGTTGCTGTGTATCTTGACTTTAGGCTTGGTTCGAAGATTATGAAGATGAAGGATTTTTTAGAGCTAAAAGAAGGCGATCTGCTTGTTTTAAGTACAAAGGTTGAAGATAATTTGCCTGTTTATATGAATGGTGTTGAAAAGTTTAGAGTGAAACTTGGTAAAAAGGGTATCAACAAAGCTGTCAAGATAAAAGAGATTTTAAGTTTGGATTAAGGAGTTTATATGGCTGCTGAAGAGCTCTCTCAGGATGAGATTGATAGCCTTCTAAATGGTGCCGATGAGACAGAAGATAGCGATAATAAAGAAGAAAAAACAGGTGGCGATGATCAGATAAATAAAGATACAAAAGGATTCTTTGATTTACTAAATAACTCCATAGAAGAAGTTTTAAAAACGGCCTTTTCGCTTGAAGTTGTATCTAAATTCACCGATTTGAGTATAGTTAATAAGGATGATGTATCGTTTGACAACAAGGTTGTAGTTTCTGTCTCTGTAAATAAAGAAGATAAACAAAGTTCACTTTCTATTCTTATAGATAAACGGTTTGCATCAATTTTGTCTGATCTTATGCTTATGGGTCCTGGAGAAGCCAAGGACGAGCTTGAAAGCGATGATTTAGATGCTTTAAAAGAGCTTTTCTCTCAAGTCTTTGGCCACTTTTCAACCGCAGTGAAGGAGAATATACCAGCTCCTTTGAGTTTTGAAGTTAAGGAAGTAAAACTTGAGCCTTTAGAACTTGACGATAATCTTTATAAGGCAGTTTACGATATTGCACTTCCAAATATAGAAGATGGGACATTTGAGATATATTCGCCAAAAAGTATAGATGAACTGTTTGTTGTTGAGCAGCCAGAAGTTGAAACGCAAGAAGAAGAGATACCGTTTAAAGATGTTGAAGATGTAAGCGTTGAGAAAGAGACAGAACCTACAACACAGCAGGCGGCTGCAACGACTGAATCAGTCAAGAATCTTGACCTGATAATGGATATTGACCTTGAAGTGAAGATAAGAATTGGCGAGAAGTATATGCTGATAAAGGATATTTTGGATTTAAAAGATGGTTCGATAATAGAGCTTGAGAAGAATATAGAAGAGCCGATGGATATTCTTGTCAATGGCAAGATTGTTGCCAAAGGTGTTGTGGTGGTTGTTGGCGGAAGGTTTGGTGTTAAGATAACGCACATTGAAACAAGAGAAGAGAGAATTAAATCGTTAGGTGGATAAAAGATGGAAAAGCCAGCTGTTGATGTCTGCAGGATTGGTCTTGGTAATCCTACAGAAGAAGAGAAAAAAAGAATGATAGAAGCATTGAGATATAAAAATATAGCTGTTGTGGGTTTAAGCCCAAAGCCATCAAGGGCAAGCTACGATGTGGCAAAGTATCTAAAGGATAATGGATATACGATAATCCCTGTAAGGCCTGCAACGAAAGAGATTTTAGAAGAGAAGTGTTATAAAACACTTTTGGATGTGGATAAGCCTGTTGATGTGGTTGATGTGTTCAGAAGGTCTGAATATGCGCCAGAGATAGCAAAACAGGCCGTTGAGATTGGTGCTAAGGTTTTGTGGCTTCAGGAAGGAATAATTTCTGAAGAAGCAAAAAGAATCGCAGAAGAAGCAGGTCTTATTGTTATAATGGATTACTGCATGAAAAAAGCCCACAAGGTGTATAAGGATAAGCTTTAATGGATAAGTTTGTAATCGAAGGTCCAAATAAACTAAAGGGTGAAGTGTATATAAGCGGTTCTAAAAATGCTTCACTTCCTATGATGGCTGCTGCCATTTTAACGGATAAGGATGTGATTCTTCACAATGTGCCAGACTTAAAAGATGTAAGCACAATGTGTGAGCTTATAAAAAGATTGGGTTGTGTCTGCGAAAGAGATAAAAAAACCTTAAGGTTGAATTGTGCTGGTATAAGCTCTGATTTTGCTCCCTATGAGCTTGTAAAGACGATGAGAGCATCAATTCTTGTTTTAGGTCCTTTGATGGCTCGACTAAGAAGCGCTCATGTATCGATGCCAGGTGGTTGTGCTATTGGTGTTAGACCGGTTAATTTGCATATAAATGGCTTAAAGCAGATGTCTGCAGATGTAAATATAGAACATGGCTATATTGTTGCAAAGACAGAAGGACTAAAGGGTTCGAATATCTATTTTGACATACCAACCGTTACAGGAACCGAAAACCTTATTATGGCTGCTGTTTTGGCTAAAGGTAAAACCGTTATAAAAAACGCCGCAAAAGAACCCGAAGTGGTTGACCTTGTTAAACTGCTTAAAAAAATGGGCGCAAAGATAGAAGGTGAAGGCGAAAGCACAATTACAGTTGAAGGCGTTGATGGTTTGGATGGCGTTGAATATTCCGTTATGAGTGATAGAATTGAAGCTGGCACATTTATGTGTGCTGCACTTATTACAAAGTCTGAGATAACGCTAAAGAATGCGCCTATATTTGCAATGGATGCCATTGTCGATAAGTTTATAGAAATCGGTGGAGAGATAGAGATTCTCTCAGATGAGACATTGAAGGTTTCAGCAGATAGAATTAACCCTGTTATGATAAAAACGGCTGTATATCCGGGCTTTCCGACTGATATGCAGGCTCAATTTATGGCTGTATTAACTTTAGCAGAAGGCACAAGTATAATAGAAGAGACGATATTTGAGAATAGATTTATGCATGTTGCAGAATTAAACAGACTTGGAGCAAATATAATCATCTCAGGCAATAAGGCTATTGTTGAAGGTGTTGATAAATTAATAGGTGCAACCGTTATGGCAACGGATTTAAGGGCATCGGCTGGGCTTGTCGTTGCAGGCTTAGCCGCAGAAGGACTAACGGAGGTTTTAAGGATTTATCATTTAGACAGAGGCTATGAGTCGCTTGAGAAAAAACTATCACTGCTTGGTGCAAATATCAGGAGAGAGAAACAATGATAACGATTGCTCTGCCAAAGGGTAGATTGATGGATGAATCTTTAGAGATATTTAAAAAAGCGGGTATAGAAGTCGATGTTCCTTCTTCAAGAAAACTCTTCTTTACCGATAAAGATAAGAATTACAGGTTCTTGATTGTAAGGGCTCAAGATGTTGCAACCTATGTTGAATATGCCGCCGCCGATCTTGGCATTGTGGGAAGGGATGTTTTAAATGAGACAGAACCAGACCTATTTGAGCTTTTGGATCTGGGTATAGGCTACTGCAAGATGGTCGTTGCAGGTAAAAGTAGCGATTGCCTTACAAAGAAGACCGACACAATAAAGGTTGCAACAAAATTTGTTAACATAGCAAAAAACCACTTCTTAAAGAAGGGCTTAAATGTTGAGATTATAAAGCTTTATGGTTCTATAGAACTTGCACCTGTTTTGGGTATAGCAGACTGTATTGTTGATATAGTATCAACAGGTAGAACACTTAAAGAGAATGGGCTTGAAGTAATAGAAGAGATATTTGAATCGACAGCTTTTTTAATCTCAAATAGAATATCTTACTATGCAAAGAATAAGCAGATAGTAAAGCTTGTCAATCTTTTGGAAAATGAAAGACCTGATTAATCTTTTATGCTTTTATAAGGATATAGGTGTGGAATATATGCAGCCTGTTAAGTTTACAAGCAAAGAAGATATATTTGAAGAATTAAAGAAGGAAGTTTTAAAGTGTAAAAAGTGTGAATTGCACAAAACAAGAACAAATGTTGTGTTTGGAGAAGGTGATATAAACGCCGATTTGATGTTTGTTGGAGAAGCACCAGGAAAAGATGAAGATCTGCAAGGCAGGCCATTTGTTGGAAGAGCAGGAAGACTTCTAAGGGATTTGCTTAGAGATGTTGGTATAGATGTGAAGAGCGTCTATATTGCAAACTGCCTGAAGTGCCGTCCACCAAACAATAGAGACCCTTTAGCCGATGAGCTTATAGCCTGCTTTGGTTATCTAAAAAAGCAGATAGAGTTAATTCAGCCGAAGGTCATAGCAACGCTGGGTAGATATTCAACCTATGAACTTACAAATCAAAAGGGCGCCTTAGGCACATTAAGAGGAAAAGTGTTTCAATACAGAAACATAAAGGTTGTGCCAATGTATCATCCTGCTTATCTATTGAGAAACCCAAAAGCCGTAGATATATTTGTAGAAGATCTAAAAAAGGTTAAATCACTTATGATGCAATGAAAAGGTTATGTGCTGTTTTTGTCTTTCTTTTTGTCTTTATCTTTAATTCCTATGCTTCCAATCTGTCGGTTGCAGTTGTTGCGCCTTTTGGTGGAAATCTATCTGCTTTTGCTGAAGAATTTTACAACGGCTTGAATCTCTCGTTGCCTTCCTTTGTTGATTTAGTAAAAATAGATAGTGATGGAGATTTTTTAGACAAGTTAGAAAAGATTAACCCTGTGGCTATAGTGGGTCCATTCTCAAAATCTAATGTCGATAAGCTTATTGGAGAATATTGCAATAAGCCTGTTCTTATTGTGCTGCCGTTGGCTAAAAGCGATGATAACTGTTCCAATGTTGTCTATTACGGATATGACCCTATACTTGCATCAAGGCAACTTGCAGAGTATCTGTGCAACATAAACAGCGGCAGTATAGGTCTGTTTTACTCCTTTGATAGGATTGATACAAAAGAAAAAGACGCTTTTCTCGATGCACTTTCTAATTGTGATAAGTCAGTATCGGTCTTGTCTGCAATTCCATCTTTATACGAAACTATGGAATCATTTCTAAAGAATCTATTTGGTGTTGTTAAACTTAAAAAGATTTCAGGACTTACAAAGGGTAAGGTTTTTGAACACTCCTTAGATGTTGATACGCTTGTAATCTTTGCATCTCAAAGCACATTTGTTCACATTGTTAGCCTTCTTGATTATTATGATATTCACCCTTGTAGAATTTTATCTGTAAGCCTTCAGCTTAGAAAAGATCTTTTTGAATTAAGTTTAACAGCGAGAAAATCATTAAGGTTTATAACGCCATACTATATGTGTCAGACTGATGGCTATGCAAAGAAGTTTCTTGACGAATACAGGAAGACATTTTTTGAAGAACCTACCTTTATGTCTGCTGTTGGAAATGATATAGGTATGCTACTTAAAAAGTATTACTTTAATAATAAAAACTTGTTTGATGCGAAGGATTTAAAGCTTTTATTAGGACATCTTTTGTTTTTTGATGATACAGGAAAAGCCGTGATTGAATACAAAATGATTGGATATAAGGAGTTAAACAGATGCAAACAACAGATATCGGACAGATAGTCGTAGATGTCAATCCGCCATACACTGTTTTTATTGGCGAGAATCTAAAAGATAAGATGGTGGAATTTTTAGGTAGCAGAAGGGCTTTTGTGATTACAGACAGCAACCTTTTCTCTTTCTATAAGGATTTTCTTAAGAATTTAAGCCAGCATATCTTTGTTTTTGAAGCAGGAGAAGAAAGCAAAAATATAAATACATTGATGAGAATCTATGACTTTTTGATTGATAAATCAGCAGATAGGCACTCCTTGATTTTGGCATTTGGTGGCGGTGTTGTTGGTGATACGGCTGGATTTGCTGCAGCGACTTATATGCGTGGTGCGAAACTTATTCAACTGCCAACTTCTCTTCTTGCTATGGTTGATAGTTCTGTAGGTGGCAAGACAGGTATAAATTACGGTGGCTATAAGAATATTATAGGTAGTTTTTATCAGCCTGAAGCCGTTTTTGTTGATGTTGCTTTCTTAAAAACCTTGCCAGAAAGGGAATATCTGTCTGCTTTTGCTGAAGTTGTAAAATATGGCATGATAAGGGATAAAAAGCTATTTGAGTTTTTGGAAAACAGTGTTGATGCTTTGAAAAATAGAGATTTAGAAAGCTTAAGGTTTGTTGTTGAAAGAAGTATAAAAAACAAAGCGGAGATAGTTGCTGAAGATGAGAAGGAGAAAAACATAAGGGCTTTACTTAATTTTGGCCACACATTTGCGCATGCCATTGAAAGTATTACGAATTATAAAAGGTATCTACATGGTGAAGCGGTAAGTATAGGTATGGTTATGGCTTCAAGATTGGCTGAAAAGTTGGGATATATGCGTTCAGAAGATACTAAAAGGCTTAAAAATCTACTTCTCTCTTTTGGTCTTCCGATTAAGGTTGATTTTAGCATTAATCCAGAACAAATTTATGAGATTATGCTTAAAGATAAGAAGAATAGAGATGGCGTTTTGCGTTTTGTCTTGACAATGGGTATAGGCAATTCTATAATCACCGACAGTATAGAGAGAGAAGTTGTTGAAGAAGTTATAGGAGCAAATGAGTAAAAAGTTAATTCAAAGATTAGAAACTTACTACGATAAGCATAAGAATAAGAGTTTATACTTCTATCCTATCGCATTACTATATTTTAAAAACAAGGAATACGACAAGGCTTATCAGATCTTGATAGAAGGACTAAAAGCCTATCCCAGATATGCACTTGCTTTACTTCTGGTGGGTAAGATTTTAGTAATGGAGAAAAATTACGAAGCTGCACTTGCCTATCTTGAGACGGCAGTGAATATTCAAAGAAACAACACCCAAGCTTTAAAATTGCTTGCAGAATGCTATGAAAAAACAGGAAAGCTAAAACTTGCAAGTGAGATTTATGAGAAACTATTGCTTTTAGAAGATAAAGAAGAGTACAAATCCAAGATTGTGGAGCTTGCAGGCAAGATTAAGCCAGACGAAGAAGACTTAAGCGAGCTTGTAGAAGAGATAAGCGAAGAGAAAGAAGAGATACCGCAAATAGAACTTGAAGAAGACGCAGACGATGAAGAAGAAGCTACAATAACAATGGCTAAACTGTATGAAAAACAGGGATACATAAATGATGCCATAGAGATTTACAAAAAGATTCTTAAGAAAGAACCCGATAACATTGAAGCAAAGGAGTCCCTTGATAGATTGCTTAAAGATTCTGGTTTGGAAGGTGAAGAATGAAAAAGCTTCTAATTTTGATTATTGGTATTCTGTTTTTGTATGGATGCACTTCTGTCAATAGGTCTTTAGAAAGACTTGGTTTTACCCATTATCAGGATAAATACACCCAAGATTTAAAGAAGCATACAAAAAGCTATACACTGTATAGGGATTTTTCAACAATAGCCAAGGTTACAGCCACAAGGTTTGATAAGAAGCTTATGGATGAATATATTGATGTAATGTCTCATCTAAAAGGAAGAACACCCGAAAGATACAATGAGATTTACAAGGAACTTAAAAATTACGATGTTTACTATGTGGCTTTTTACACACCCGATATGGATCTGAATAATCTTGAAGATAAAAACTCATTCTGGATTGTGTATCTGTCAGCATGTGGTAAGATTCTAAAACCTGTCTCTATTGATTATATAGAAAAAAGCGATTGGCGGGCAACTTGGTTATACAGCATAGGCGACGATAGATGGTATAGAGAATATGTTATAAAGTTTGAAAAGAGCGATTGTAAAAATCCTATATTGGTGTTTAGTTCGTATTTAGGTGTGGTATCGATGAAATTTTGACGGAGATTTATTCTGAAAATAAGGTTTTAGGAGGTTTTTAATGGCAAGAATTCTAAAAAAAGAGCAGTGGAGCGAGACGATCTTCTCCATGCTTATTGATGCTAAAGATGTTGCTAAAGCATCAAAAGCTGGACAGTTCATTATTCTCATTCCAAGGGAGCACGGAGAGAGGGTTCCTTTGACTATTGCTGACTCTAATCCAGATGAAGGATGGGTTCAGATTGTTTTTCAGGTTGTTGGAAAGAGCACACTGGAGCTTTCAAGGATGAATGAAGGAGACGAACTTTATTCTTTTGTCGGTCCTTTGGGTATGCCATCTGAGGTTGAGAAGTTCGATGGTAAAGTTGTAATGATCGGTGGTGGTATTGGTATAGCACCTGTGCATCCTATTGCTAAGACATTGAAAGAGATGGGCAATCATGTGATCTCTATCATAGGTGCAAGGACGGCTGATCTGCTTATTATGGAAGATAAGATGAAAGATGCCTCAACGGAACTTATTATTGCAACTGACGATGGTAGTAAAGGTAAGAAAGGTTTTGTTAATCTTGTGCTGGAAGAGCTACTCGCAACAGAAGCTGATAATGTAAGTAAAATTTGGGCAATTGGTCCACCTATCATGATGAAGGCATGTGTTGAGTCTGCCAAAAAATTTAACAAGCCAATAATTGTTTCCTTGAACCCTATAATGGTTGATGGAACGGGAATGTGTGGAGCATGTCGTGTAACTGTTGGAGGAGAAACAAAATTTGCATGTATTGATGGACCAGAGTTCGATGGAGCTTTGGTTGACTTTGATGAGCTTATGGCAAGACAGAAGTATTATGCAGATCAAGAAAAGAAAGCTTTAGAGTTATATAAAGCAAAGGAGGGAATAGCATAATGGCTGAAAGATTAAAAGCTTCTGAAAAGTTTAAAAGAGACAGGGTCCCGATGAGAGAGCAGGACCCAAAAGAGAGAGTTAAAAATTTCAATGAGGTTCCTTACGGATACTCTTTAGAAGAGGCAATAGCTGAAGCTCAGAGATGTCTTCAGTGCGACCCTGCCGCATGTGTAGAAGGTTGTCCAGCTGATGTTCGCATTCCGCAGTTTATAGACAAGATATTGGATGAAGATATAGAAGGCGCATTTAAAGAAATAAAACTTACAAATGCTTTGCCTGCAGTATGTGGTAGAGTGTGTCCACAGGAAGAGCAGTGCGAAGGTGCATGTGTTATGAATAAAAAAGGCAAGCCTATAGCCATAGGTAGGCTTGAAAGGTTTGTTGCAGACTGGGCACGAGATAATGGTATAGTAGATGAGCAAATAGACGAAGGAACAAAGAAAAACAAAAGAGTGGCTATTGTTGGTTCTGGTCCTGCAGGATTGGCTTGTGCTGCTGACTTGGCAAACTTGGGATATGATGTAACGATTTTTGAAGCGCTTCATAAGCCAGGTGGCGTTCTGATTTATGGTATTCCTGAGTTTAGGCTTCCAAAGTCTATCGTTCAATATGAAGTTGAACAGATTAAAAAGCTTGGAGTTAAAATATATACCGACTATGTTATAGGTTATATCAAAACAGTTGATGAGCTTGTTGAAGAATACGATGCTGTATTTTTGGCAAATGGCGCTGGTGCACCAAGCTTTTTGGGTATTCCAGGTGAGAACCTAAACGGCGTTTATTCTGCAAGTGAATTTTTGACACGCTCAAACTTGATGAGAGCTTTTGACTTCCCAGAATACGATACACCTATAAAAGTTGGCAAAAGGGTTGTTGTTATAGGTGGTGGTAATGTTGCTATGGATGCCGTGAGAACGGCAAAAAGGCTCGGCGCAGAAGAAGCTATTATTGTTTACAGAAGAAGTAGAGCAGAAATGCCAGCAAGAGCTGAAGAGATAGAGCATGCTGAAGCAGAAGGTATAAAATTCGAATTACTTACCAACCCTATCAGGGTTGTTGGCGATGAGAACGGTAATGTAAAAGGCCTTGAATGTGTAAGAATGGAACTTGGTGAACCCGATGAGTCTGGAAGAAGAAGACCAGTTCCAATTGAAGGTTCCAACTTTATAATGGATGTCGATAATGTAATTATAGCAATAGGCCAGAATGCTAACCCAATCGTTGCAAGAACGGCAACAGGTGTTGAAACAAATAAATGGGGCTATTTTGTAGCAGACGAAGAGACAGGAAAGACAACACACCCGAAGGTATGGGCAGGTGGAGATATAGTTACAGGTGCAGCAACAGTTATTTTGGCCGTTGGAGCAGGTAAGAAGGCTGCAAAATCCATACATGAAACTCTCTCTAAGGAGAGCTAAAAAAAGAAAAAAGAAGGGGTGTTGGTGCTGTAATCTAACGCCCCTTAACTTTTTATAGTTATTGGTTAAGTGTTGTTTGGTGTTTAATTATTTATAATTTTTACTGTTGACAGTTGAAGTGTTTAGTGTAAAATTTTGCACGGGTCAGAGTAAATAATGTTAAGGGGGTCGGAGTATGACTAATTGGCTTATTGCGTTTATTGCGTTTATTGCCTTTTTTGTTGTCTTTACTGTATTGATAGCTCTTTCTAAGTATCTGGCTCCCAAGGAGTATTACCCTGAAAAATTTGACTTATACGAGTGCGGATATCCTATGTTATCCGAACTCAAGCACATGAATATCCGTTTCTATATCATTGCCATTATGTTTACACTGTTTGATATAGAAGCGGTATTCATGTATCCGTGGGCTGTTGACTTTAAACAGTTGGGTATCCTTGGGGTCATCGAAATGGGTCTGTTTGTTATAATGGTTTTTGTGGGTTGGATTTATGCTTATAAGAAAGGAGCACTGGAATGGGAGTAGAGAATCCTTGGATAACGACAAAATTGGACAAGCTTGTCAGTTGGGCAAGGTATTCGTCTCTTTGGCCTGTAACATTTGGTCTTGCCTGCTGTGCTATTGAGATGATGGCAACAGGTGCATCTCGTTTCGACCTTGATAGGTTTGGTGTTATTTTTAGGGCATCACCAAGACATGCAGATGTTATGATTGTGGCTGGCACATTGACAAAGAAGATGGCTATAGCTGCAAGGAAGGTTTATGACCAGATGCCACATCCAAAGTGGGTTATCTCTATGGGTTCATGTGCAAATACAGGCGGTATGTTTGATACCTACAGTGTTGTTCAGGGTGTCGATACGATAATACCTGTTGATGTTTATGTGCCAGGATGCCCACCAAGGCCAGAAGGGTTGCTGTATGGCATTATGAAGCTTCAGGAGAAGATAAGAAGAGAAGGCTCAATGAAGGCTTAAAAAGGAGAGACCTATGACGAACGAAGAGTTGTTTGAGAAGATAAAATCAAAATTTGGTGATTACATCATAGAGCATGACACCTTTAGAGATGAGCTCTCCGTAACCATAAAAAAGGAGAAGCTTATCGAACTTATGAAGTTTTTACATGACGATCCAGAATTGCAGTTTGATTATCTTGTAATGATGACTGCTGTTGATTTTCCAGAAAGAGAAGAGAGATTTGATTTAGTTTATGAGCTAAGATCTATTCCACACAAAATGATAATGAGAGTCAAAACAAGAACAAAGGAAGATGAGCCTGTGGATAGCGTTGTCTCAATCTGGAATTCTGCTAATTGGGATGAGAGAGAGACATACGATATGTTCGGTATAAAGTTCAACAATCATCCTGATTTAAGAAGAATACTAATGCCAGAGGATTGGGAAGGTTATCCTTTGAGAAAGGATTATCCACTCAAAGGTAAGCCTGAAGATGATCTGTGGCTTGATAAACATCTTCCAGAAGGTCAAATTAAAAAACCAAGACACACAAGGATGCCTTAACTAAGGAGTATGTAAAATGAATAAAACTTATGAAGTTGATAACGAGAGAGAAGTCATAGTCAATGTTGGTCCGCAGCATCCAGCAACGCACGGCGTTTTAAGATATGTGGTGAAGCTGGACGGTGAGAGGATTGTTGACTCCGACCCCCAGGTTGGTTTTCTTCATAGAGGTATAGAAAAATTAGCCGAGTACATGACCTATCAGCAGTTTAACCCTTATACTGATAGGCTTGACTACTTGGCAGCCATGAACAACAACTTGGCTTATGTTATGGCTGTCGAAAAACTCTTAGGGATAGATAAAGATATCCCTGAGAGAGCTCAGTATATAAGAGTAATAATGGCTGAGCTTGGAAGAATTGCATCGCACCTTGTTTGGCTTGCAACGCATGCCCTTGATATTGGTGCAATGACTGTCTTCCTTTACTGCTTCCGTGAAAGGGAATACATTCTTGATATGTACGAGATGGCTTGCGGAAACAGGCTTACCTACAACTATATAAGGATAGGCGGCGTTGCAAGGGATTTGCCTAAAGGATTTATGGACAAACTTAAAGAGTTTGTTAAATTATTCCCACCAAGACTTAAAGAGTATCACACACTGCTTACCAAAAACAGGATCTGGCTAAAGAGAACCAAGGATGTTGGATATATCTCAAGGGAAGATGCTATTAATTACGGTATAGCAGGTCCATGTACAAGGGGAAGTGGCGTTGATTGGGACTTAAGAAGGGATATGCCATATTCGGTTTATCCTGAATTGAATTTTGAAGTTCCTGTCTATGATGAAGGCGATGTGTACGCACGATACCTTGTAAGAATGGATGAGATGCTACAGTCTAATAGGATTCTTGAGCAGTGCATAGAGAAGATTCCAGATGGGCCTGCCATGATAGATGCACCGCAGTATGTATGGGAGCCAAAAGAGAGATTAATGATGAACAATTATGCCTTAATGAAGCACTTTGTAAAGGTCGTAAAGGGAATTAAGGCTCCTGCAGGCGAGGTTTATTTTGGTGCTGAGAATCCAAAAGGAGAACTTGGATTCTATATCTATTCAACGGGCGAAGGTAAGCCTTATAGATTAAAGATAAGATCGCCATCCTTCATCAACATTAGTGCTATGCCGAAGATGGTTGAAGGTGGGTTGATAGCGGATATTATCTCAGTAATCGGTAGCTTGGACTTCGTGTTCGGCGAATGCGATAGATAAGGGGTGTAGGATATGGCTGATACTGTAAAAATAAAGATAAACGGAAAAGAGTATGAAGCAGGCAAGGATGAAACCATCTTGCAGGTGGCACGCAGAAACGGCGTATATATACCTGCCATCTGTTATTCTGACAGATTTGGCGCCATAGGTGCTTGTCGTGTATGCGTTGTTGAAATAGTGGGTATGAAGAAGCCAATGCTATCCTGTGCCGTTAAGGTTAAAGACGGCATGGAAGTGTTGACAGATTCTGAGAAGGTTATAGAAGCAAGAAACAAGGTTGTCTGGGAGTGGGATAAGTTCCACCCACTTCAGTGTGGTGTTTGTGATAAAAGCGGTGAATGCGATCTTCAGGATGTGAACTATGATTTAAACATTACAAGCAACCCACTTGAAGAAGAAGCAGATCCTTTGACAGTTCCTAACAGAACTATTCATCATGAATGGAAGATTATTCATCACGATGCCAACTTATGTATTCAGTGTAGAAGATGTGTTACGATATGTGATAAGGTTGTAAACTTTGGTATTTTGAAACTTGTAAAGAAGGATTGGGGCGGAAAGGAGATAGACACCAAAGATGGCAAGCCATTGGATTGCGAATTCTGTGGTCAGTGTGTAAGCATCTGTCCTACGGGTGCAATGAGCAGTAAGCTGTTTAAGTATAAAGCTCGCCCGTGGGAGATGGAAAAGGTCAGAACAACTTGTCAGTTCTGTTCATCTGGCTGTCAGATGGATTTGAATGTAAAAGATAACAAGGTGCTAAGGGTTACAAGCGAAGATTACACGCCAAACATGGCAAACCTGTGTAATCTTGGTAGGTTTAATTACTCTATTATTGAGCCTAAAAATCTTATACCTACTTCTTTCGTTGATGAGAAAGAGAGCGCTTATGATGATGCTGTTAAGAAGGCAGCAGAGATCTTGAAAGGTTGCAAGCCTGAAGAGATAGCAGCTATATGTGGTGGAAGAGAAACGATTGAAGATCAGTATGCACTCAAGAGATTCTTCAATAACGCTTTGAAGACAAACAATATTGATTCTGTGGCATCAACCCACATAGCCAAGCTTTACAGGGTCTTGCCAAAGGGTGTTGCTCCATTCAATAATGTAAGAGATATGGAAGATTGCGATGTTATTCTTGCCTTTGGTGGCGATGTGGCAAATGAGATGCCAAGACTCGATTGGCAAATAACAAGAAATGTAAAACTGCTTAAAAAATCAAAGCTTGTAAGTGCTTACTGGAGGGATACAAAGATAGATACACTCGGCAGCATTGCTTTAAGATATGAGCCAGGCAAAGAAGTTGAATTCTTGAATAGCCTGTTTAGCGCTCTTGCTGCTGCTAAGGGTGTTGAGACGAATGTTAAAGGCACGGTTGAGATAGCAGAAGATGCTGTTAAGACTTTAGCTGATGCCAAAAAGATTGCACTTGTGGTTGGCCAAGAAGCTTTAGAGAGAGCAAATGGCGATGAAGTTGCTTTGGCTTTATCAAACCTTCTGCTGCTATTCGGTGAGAATGTAAGGCTTTATGCATCAAGTAAGTATAATAACTCGTTTGGATCTCTCTATACAGGCACAACCAACGGTTTTGATGTTTATGGGAAGGTATCTGAATTAGGCTTTAGTCTATATGACTTGCCAAAATTGGCAGAAGAAGGAAAGGTCAAGGCATTAGTGCTTTTAGGTGCTGACCTGTTTGAACTGTTTAGCGATGCAGATGCAGAGAAGATATTTAAGAATACAGACACTATCCTAATCGGTGCATACAAGAATGAGTCAGCAAAGTACGCCAAGGTTGTTATTCCAATGGCTTCATTTGCAGGTGTCGATGGACATTATGTAAATGTTGAAGGTAAGCTTAATGCAATCAGAAAGGCCATTGAAGAAGATAGGACAGCTGGCTATAGGGTTCTTGCAGACATCTCAAAAGAATACGGATACAACCTGCAGATGGGCTATATAAAGAAGATTGCAGAAGGCAATCCGTTTGAGCTTGAAGGTATTGCAGATAGCTATGCCGATATAAACTCCGTTGTATCCGTAAGCGGAGATATAAAGGGAGTGGTTGTTTACTCTAAATTTAGGTCGGGAATCTTCTCATCATTTGGCGAAGGCGCAAGTATTGCATCGAGCGAGCCTTTGCTTGAAATGAACCCTGAAGATGCTCAATCCTTGGGTTTAGAAGATGGTTCATTGGCAAAGGTAGAAGGTGAAGGAAGCCTGACATTAAAGGTTAAGATTGATGAGAAGATGCCTAAGGGTTATGTGGCTGTTCCACTGTGGTATGATGGTTATAACGCTTATAATCTAAGTGGGTCTTTAAATAACCTATTTAGTGCAAAAATTACGAAGGGTGAGTAGCTATGGAAGTATTAATAGCGTTAGTGAAATTTGTGGTGATGTTTGCTATCTTGGGTATTTACGGTATGTATGTTGTCTGGTACGAAAGAAAGGTGCTGGGTCACATTCAGCAAAGAAGAGGTCCAAAGAGGGTTGGCTGGCACGGTCTATTACAGCCTATTGCCGACACTATAAAGACTTTGTTTAAAGAAGATGTTATACCTAATAGAGTTGATAAAGCTCTCTTCTGGGTTTCTCCTGTTATAGCTACAGCATTGCCATTTGCAGCAGCTATTGCTATACCGTTTGGACCACCTATTCATTTATCAAACGGACATTTATTTCACCTAAGGGTATTCCACTCAAATGTGGATATTTTGTATATCCTTGCAATGTTGGGTCTTGCATCTTTTGGTGTTTTGACTGCTGGTGTGGCATCAGGTGGAAGTAAATACTCTTTCTTGGGTTCACAAAGGGAAGCTGCACAGGTTGTAAGCTATGAAGCAATCTTGGCTTTGGCTTTATTGAACCCGATTTTGATGGCACACTCACTGAATCTTGATAAGATAGTTGAAGCACAGAGGCATCTCTGGTTTGTATTTTATCAGCCTGTTGCCTTTGTAGCTTTTGTAATAGCTATGATTGCAGCTACTGCAAGGGTCCCATTTGACTTGCCAGAAGCAGAGCCAGAGCTTGTTGCAGGACATTTAACAGAATTTTCAGGATTTAGAATGGGCGTATTTTTCTTCGGTCAGTATATTAGTATATTTGTTGTATCGGCTTTGGCAGCAATAGTATTCTTAGGAGGATGGAGCGGACCCATACTTCCCGGTTTTGTATGGTATTGGATAAAGGTTTTTGCTTTTATCTTTATGTTTACATGGTTCTGGGGTACATTCCCAAGATACAGGTACGACCAGCTTATGAATATAGCCTGGAAAACCCTGCTGCCTTTAATGGTTCTGAATATCCTTTGGACGGGATTTGCTTTGGCAGTGGGTTTACCAGTTTTGTAGGAGGAAAGGTGCTATGTTATTTAACGATTTAAGAAAAGGCTTGAGCGTAACAATAAAATATCTGTTTAAACGGCCTGTTACATGTCTGTATCCTGATGAGAGATTAGAAGTGCCTGAGCGCGGCAGATGGTTGCACAAGCTTGAGACATTTGAGGATAGCGGAAAGATAAAATGTATAGACTGCGGTCTTTGTGAAAGGGTCTGTCCTTCTAAGTGTATAAAGATTACGCCTGTTGAAAACGAAGACCACACAAAGAACGCAGCAGAATACGAAATAGATTTAGGCAGATGTCTGTTCTGTGGTTTGTGTGTTGAAGTTTGTCCTGAATTGGCATTAAGCATGACCGATGTATATGAACTTGCTGAATATGATAGGGAGAAGTTTGTCTATACAAAAGAGCAGCTGTTAAACACAAAAACTAAAAAAGGGTGATAGAGATGGAAGCGTTAGTATTTTACATTATAGCTTTTATGACCGTTGTTGGAGCCTTAGGGGTGCTTTTAAGCAAGAACCCTTACAGGGCTGCCCTATTTATGGTTCTTGCATTTTTCGGTATAGCAGGCCTGTTTGTGATGCTTCATGCTCAGTTTAACGCAATGCTTCAGCTTATTGTTTATGCCGGAGCGATTGCTGTAATGATCACACTCACAATGATGGTTATGGACAGAAGAGCGATATCGGGTTTAAAAAGATTTAATCCTCAATGGTTTTGGCCTGCTATGATAGGTGCTGGATTGCTTGCCGACTTGGTTTTGCTTGCTCTTAAATTCCATATTAGTACTGAGAATGCAGGTAAAAATCTTGCAATAAACGGCAGCAATACTCAGCTTATAGGTGAAGTTCTATTTAAACAATACTTGTTGCCCTTCGAAATAACGGCTATTATTTTGCTAATTGCATTGCTTGGTGCCGTTGTGTTGACCAAAAGGGATATAAAGTAAGGGGGTTGAAATGTTAACTCAGTACATGGTTGTCTCGGCACTGTTGATTGCGATAGGTGCTACAGGTGTGATGATAAGAAGAAACTTTATGATTGTTTTGATGTCATTGGAGATTATGATAAACGGTGCAGGTCTTCTGCTTATAGTTATGTCTTACTATATCGGTAATGTTTCGGGTCAGGTTATGTTTCTGTTTGTAGCTGCTGTAGCTGCAAGTGAAACAGCCGTTGGCCTTGCAATAGCCGTTATGATGTATAAAAGGAAAAAGAGCGTTGATATTAACGACTTCTCAATTTTAAGAAAGTAGAGGGGTAAGGCAATGAAGGTAATATTACTATTCGTTATTCTGACACCGCTTATAGGTTTCTTAATCAACGGCTTATTTGGTAAGTGGACGAAGCCTGTAGCGGGTATAATAGCAGCATCTGCTTTGGGTATCTCATTTATATTGGGACTGTTTCCTATCTGGTCTGTTTTACATGGCCATATAGTTGAATTTACATACTTCACATGGATGCCTTTTAAGGAAGTTGAGGTTCCCTTTGGCTTAAGAGTGGACTATATAAGTGCGATAATGCTGTTTGTTGTTACATTTGTCTCCTGGATGATTCACATCTATTCAAATGGATATATGGCAGGAGACAAAGGATACGCACGATACTTTGCCTATCTCAACCTGTTCGTTACAGCAATGTTGATCCTTGTTCTTGGAAATAACTATCTGTTGATGTTTGTCGGTTGGGAAGGCGTTGGTCTTGCATCCTATCTGTTAATCGGTTTCTGGTATGAAAAGGATACGGCTGCAGATGCAGGTGAGAAGGCATTTGTGGTTAACAGGATTGGTGATGCCGGTTTTACAATCGGAGTTCTTTTCCTTATTTATTACTTTGGAAGCGTAACATATGCTGATGTTTTTCCAAGAGTAGAAGAGGTTTTAGGCTATGGTTCGTTCGGTGCAACAGTTATAGGTCTTGCTCTATTCTTGGGTGCTGTTGGTAAATCTGCTCAGTTCCCGTTGTATATATGGCTAACTGATGCTATGGAAGGTCCAACACCTGTTTCATCTTTGATTCATGCTGCTACGATGGTTACAGCAGGTGTTTATATGGTTGCAAGGTCTAATGCAATCTTTTCTATAGCTCCTATAGCTCAAGAAGTTGTTGCAAGCGTGGGTGCATTTACGGCATTCTATGCAGCAACAATGGCGCTTACACATAAAGACATCAAGAGAATTCTTGCTTACTCAACACTGTCTCAGCTTGGATACATGTTTATAGGTGTTGGTGTGGGTGCATACTGGACAGGTATGTTCCACCTTATGACACATGCTTTCTTTAAAGGTTTACTCTTCCTTGGAGCTGGTGCAGTTATGCACTCAATGAGAGGACTTCTCTCAATCGACTTAATGGGTAATCTAAGAAAGTATATGCCACAAACAGCTATTTTAATGGTTATAGCTTCGCTTGCTATATCTGGTATTCCACCATTTGCAGGTTTCTTCTCTAAGGACGCAATACTTGCATCAGCATTGGAGATGGGACATCCTTTTATCTGGATAGTTGGAGAGATAACGGCATTTATGACAGCTTTCTATATGTTTAGATTTGTGTTTAGTGTATTTTATGGAGAAGAAAAGGTAGAAGGATTGTATCACGATTTGCATACACACGAAGCACCACCGGTTATGACTATACCTATGTGGGTTCTTGGAATACTCTCTATAGTTGGTGGTTGGGTAGGTATAAAGTTTGGCGGACATATACCATTTGAGTGGTTTGTAGCCCATACTGCTCCAACAACAGAAGTTGCCCATGAAGCTCACTATTCTGAAGCTCTGCTTATGGGAATCTCTGTAACAATGGGTGTTGCAGGTATTCTTACGGCTTGGGCTATATACATCAAAAAGATTATTACAGCAGACAAGATTGCAAGTATGTTCAAGCCGATATACACACTGCTTGCAAACACTTACTATGTTGATGAATTTGTATATTGCTGCATTGTTAAGCCATTCTGGTGGGTATCAAGAAACTTCTTATGGAAGATTGTTGATGTTATCCTTATAGATAAAGGTATGGTTGACGGTGCTGGTTGGATAGCTGGCAGGGTAGGAAAAGGTTTTAGGCTTATGCAAACAGGATTTGTAAACAACTATGCATACTGGATAAGCTTGGGAATAGTTATCCTAAGTGGTTGGTATCTTGTTAAAATTATTTAGTTAAGGAGTAGGGCTTATGAATGAGCTGCATTTTCCGATTTTAACGACGGTAACCTTCTTACCGTTGATCGGTGCTTTTATAGTGGCACTGATTAATGAGAAGAATGAAAATCTTATTAGATATGTTACCTTCGGTTTTCTTGTGTTGGATTTTATAATTTCGCTGCCTTTGTTGCTCTATTTTGACCCATCTACATGGCACATGCAGTTTGTTGAGAGAGTGCCATGGATAAAATCGTTGGGTTTTCAATATTATGTTGGTGTTGATGGTATAAGCTTATGGCTTGTGCTTCTGACAACATTCTTGTCACCTTTGGCTCAGCTTTCCACATGGAAGGCTATAGATAAAAAAGTAAAATTGTTCAATATTGTAATACTTTTAATGCAAACAGGTATGCTGGGAGTATTCATCTCCCTTGATATGTTCCTATTCTATGTATTCTGGGAAGTTCAGCTGATACCTATGTATCTGATGATAGGTATCTGGGGTGGTCCAAACAGGGTATTTGCAACGATGAAGTTCTTCCTTTACACATTTGCTGGTAGTGTTTTGATGATGGTTGCTATTATGGCGCTTTACTTCTTACACCATCACTTCACTGGCACATATACAACAGATATAGTTAAATTAGCGGAAACTCCACTTCCACACCATCTACAGTTGTGGCTGTTCTTGGCTTTCTTTATAGCATTTGCAATCAAGGTTCCAATGTGGCCGTTCCATACATGGTTGCCTTGGGCACACGTAGAAGCACCAACGGCTGGTTCTGTCATTCTTGCTGGTATATTGCTTAAGATGGGAACCTACGGTTTCTTAAGATTCAACCTGCCAATGTTCCCAGATATGAGCCATGCTTTTGCACTTCTTGTAATTATCCTATCTATAATCGGCATCTTCTATGGTGCATTCGTGGCTATGGTTCAGCCTGATATCAAAAAGCTTGTTGCTTACTCATCTGTTTCTCACTTGGGTTATTCAATGTTGGGTATGTTTGCTTTAACTCAAACCGGCATCGAAGGTTCTATACTTCAGATGATAAACCACGGAATTTCAACAGGCGCCTTGTTCCTTTTGGTGGGTATAGTGTATGAGAGAAGACATACAAGGTTAATCTCTGAATATGGTGGATTGGCTTCTCTTGTTCCTGTGTATGCAACATTCTTTATGATATTTACGCTCTCTTCTATAGCTGTTCCTGCCACAAACGGCTTTATAGGCGAGTTTATGATACTGCTTGGAGCATTCATGAGAAAACCGATATACGGTATAATCGTGGCATTCGGCGGACTTTTCTCAGCTGTTTACATGCTTACGATGTACAAAAGAGTATTCTTTAATAAGGTTACAAATCCTAAGAATCTTGGATTGCCAGATATGACAATAAGGGAATGGCTATATCTTGTGCCGTTGTTGGTATTTGTATTCTGGATAGGTATATACCCACGCCCATTCTTATCAAAGATGAGGGTATCTGTAGAACATCTGCTTAAGCAGGTAAATAGAACCACTGTAAGCGTTAATATGCCTATGCATCATCAAGATGTTTCATTAGTTAAAACAGTGGTTGTTAAAAAAGGTTAAAGGGGAGTTGAAAGATGAATATCGCAATGGTGTATTCACTGAATGATTTAGTAGCAATTATACCTGAACTTATACTTGCAGGATTTGCCTTTGCAATTCTGTTGATTGACTTATGGCTCCCTGAGAGAATGAAGTCTTTAAACGGATTATTGGCTCTATTTGGAGTTGTCTTCTCTTTTGCAAGTGTCGTTATGATGTATGACAAAAACTTAACGGCATTCAACAATATGATAGTGATGGATAAGGCAAGCAACTTTGCAAATGTTATTATGTTGCTTACAGCATTTGTTGCCATTGTTATGAGCTTTGACTTTTTAAAGAGAGAAGATATAAATCTCGGTGAGTACTATGAAGTCTTGCTCTTTTCTATCGTAGCTATGCAGATACTTGCATCAACCTATAATCTTATCGTGATGTTTATAGCTGTTGAGACGCTTTCAATTGGTATGTATATCCTAACCGGTTTCCTAAGAAACAAAGATGAAAGCGTTGAAGGTGCAATGAAGTATTTTATTCTTGGATCCTTTGCTTCAACTTTCCTTGTTTTGGGTATAGGTCTTTTCTATGGCCTGTTTGGCAGTGTTGATTTAAACACAATTAAGGCATCCTTGTCTTCTACTTCAGCATTCTATAAGTATATATCAATACTTGCATTTCTGTTTGTGTTCGTTGGATTTGGATTTAAGATTGCATCTTTCCCATTCCATTCTTGGACACCTGATGTTTACGCATCTGCACCCACACCGATGAGTGCATTCATGTCGGTTGCTCCTAAAGCTGCAAGTTTCTTGGCTTTGTTGAGATTCCTTGTTGTTGGTCTTGGTCCTATTGAGATACACTGGACAAAGGTTTTGTGGGTTATAGCTGTTCTTACCATGACATTCGGTAACACGGTTGCTCTGTGGCAGAAAGATTTAAAGAGACTGTTGGGTTATTCTTCAATTGCTCATGCTGGCTATATGCTGGTTGGTATAACGGCTGCAAATGAGCTTGGATACGGTTCTGTAATGTTCTATCTGTTTGGATATCTCTTTATGAACTTGGGTGCTTTCGCAGTTGCCGAGTTTATAAGCCAGAAAGAAGATAGAGGAACAGAGATAGCAAACCTAAGAGGGTTTGGTTATAAGTATCCATTAATAGGCGCTGCAATGCTTGTCTTTATGTTCTGTCTTGCTGGTGTGCCACCAACGGTTGGATTTGTAGGTAAGTACTATCTCTTCTCTGCAGCGGTAAAAGCTCATCTTTACTGGCTTGCTGTTATCGGTGTTATAAATAGCGCCATCTCTGCATACTTCTATTTAAGCGTTATCGTTACGATGTATATGAAGGGCGATGCAGAAGAGAAGATCGAAGTATTCAATAGCGTGCCTGTGAAGGCTGTTATATTCGTTATGGCTATAGCCGTTCTCTATATTGGAATCTTCCCAAGCCAGTTCCTTGATATGGCTTTGAAATCAATACCTTTCTAATAGGGTAAAGGGGGATTATCTCCCTTTGCTCTTTTTCTTGACAATCATAACAGCTTCCATAATAATAAGGGAGAGGGAGCAAAAATGGACAATATTTTTTCTAAATCCGATGAGTATTTGATAAAAACATATAAAAGGTTTGAAGTATATTTTGAGAAGGGCGAAGGTGTTTTTCTGTTTACGCCAGAAGGTGATAAGTTCTTGGATCTTTTAGCAGGAATAGCTGTAAATAGTTTGGGTCATTCTCATCCTGTAGTCGTTGATTCTATCAAAAGACAGGCCGAGAAACTTATTCATGTCTCTAATCTTTACCATATAAAACAGCAAACAGAACTTGCAGAGATACTTATAAATCAGAGTTGCTGCGACAAAGCATTTTTTGTTAATAGTGGAGCAGAAGCCAACGAAGCTGCCTTGAAGCTTGCAAGGATATACGGTAATCCTAAAAGGAATAGAATTTTGTCCTTTAAAGATTCCTTTCATGGCAGAACACTTGGTAGTCTTGCTTTGACAGGTCAGACCAAATACCACAAAGGCTTTGAACCGATGCCTGAAGGTTTTGATTATGTTGAATTTAACAATTTTGATGATTTCTTAAAAAAGGTAGATAATTCTGTTGTTGCCATTTTTGTTGAGTTTGTTCAGGGCGAAGGTGGTATTAATCCTATAGATAAACAGTTTGTGAGAAAAGTTTATGATTACTGCAAAAAACACGACATACTCTTTATTGCAGATGAAGTTCAGACAGGTATAGGAAGAACGGGAAAACTGTTTGCCTATCAGCATTATGATGTTGAACCAGATATTATAACACTTGCAAAAGGTCTGGGTGGCGGTTTTCCTATAGGTTGTATGATTGCTAAGGATTTTGTAGCAGAGAAGTTTACATACGGAACACACGGTTGTACATTTGGCGGTAATCCACTTGCCTGTGCAGTCTCAAGGTCTGTTGTTGAGTATATAATAGAAAACAATCTCTCTTCCTATGCAGGCAAGATGGGTGATTATCTTCTTGAAGAACTCAATAAGATATTTAGCAACAATGAAGATGTCGAAAAAATTAAAGGTTTTGGTTTGATGATAGGTATTGAATTTAAAGATCCAAAGAAAGCCGACGAATTCGTTAAAAAGGCATTTGAAAGCAGGATTCTTGTAGGTAAAGCGGGAGATAGTACTGTCAGAATTGAGCCACCCTTAATAATAAAGAAGGAAGAACTTGATCTATTTTTGCAATTTTGCAAGGAATATCAATGAAATTTTTTAATGAAGACACTATACAGCGATTCTCAGAGCATATAAGCACAATCTTTGGAATAGGCTATACTGCTTACGCACCAGGAACAATGGGTAGCTTATTTGGATTGCTTATTTATATGTTTCTTAAGGATTTCTCTTTGGCTTTTTATGTTTTTGTTGTGGTGGTTCTGTTTATTATTGGTGTCTTTGCAAGTGATGTGATAGAGAATATCTACGGCATAAAGGATCCGTCGTTTGTAATAATAGATGAAGTTGTTGGTATGCTTATCTGCTTTATAGCTGTTCCATATACACCTGTTGTGGCTATAGCAGGTTTTTTGCTGTTTAGGGCTATTGATATATCGAAAGTTCCACCGTTGAATATACTTGAAAGATTGGACGGTGGATTTGGCATAATGATTGATGATGCTGTGGGTGGATTGATGGTAAACATAATATTGCAGGTTATAGTAAAATGAGAAGTGCCGTTATTTATTTAGGCTTTGATGTTGATAAGGGTATAGATAGAAGTCGCTTTTTTGAATGTGGTGTTGATATATGTTGTGAATTTAATCTGTTTGATTTGTCTAAGTTGAGATTTGTCTCAAAATTGGCTTACGAGCAGTCGGATGGATTGATTTTTGTTTATTCCAAGAAGAGTTGGCCTGACCTTCAAAAAACAATGCTTATTGAATTTGAAAGAAGTAGTGTGTTTGTTGAAGGCGAAAAACCGTATGTTATTGCAAAAGGGTTTAAGAAGCTTGACGATGGTATATTTTTTGATGTTGTTTATGATAAACCTGTCCTATTTTTGCCTTATGATTTAAAAGAGAATGTTGAACTGAATGATATATTAAAGCCATTTAATTCTAATAGAAGGATTGTAAGGGTATTTGGCAAGGATTTATCTAAGGATGGATTCTGTGTATATTCAGATGAAGTTGAATCGATTCTGTCTGTGCCAATGGATAAACTGAAGGATTATAGTTTTGCATACACAGACTGCGGCAAGACTCCAGAAGAAGCCCTGTTTGATGTTCTTCTAAGCAAAGATAAGGTTAAGATTGCAACGGCAGAATCCTGCACAGCAGGTCTGGTTGCAGCAAGGATAGCAAATGTGCCGGGTGTGTCTAAATTTTTGGAAGGTGGTGCGATAACATACTCAAACAAGCTGAAGGTTAATGTTGTAAAGGTTGATTCCAATTTGCTTTACAGGGTTGGTGCTGTCTCTGAAGAAGTGGCCCATCAGATGGCAGTTGGCGCTTTGGCTTTAACATCGGCTGATTATGCTGTTTCTGTTACAGGTATAGCAGGTCCAACAGGTGCAACAAAAACAAAGCCTGTCGGCCTTGTCTGGTTTGGTTTTGCTTCTAAAGGTAGGATTGAGACAAGAAAGGTGGTATTCTCAGGAAACAGAAGACTGATAAGGGATAAGTCTGCGCGCTTTGCAATTCTAATGTTAAGGTCTTTTATTTTGGGCGAATGAGAGTTTTTGTTGCTTTTGATATTCCAGAAGATATAAAAGAGAAAATTTTAAGGCTTGAAAAGGAGATATCAAAGATAACAAAACGCATAAGGTTAACTACAAAGCCTAATATGCATATCACAGTTAAATTTTTGGGCGAACAACCATCTCAATCTGTAAATAGAATTGTTGATATATTGAAAAGTGGTGCTGAAGGGTTTGGTGGTTTTAGAATCTCTTTAAATAGAGCTGGCGTATTTAAAAGCCTTGAAAATCCTTCTGTTCTATGGCTTGGTGAGTACAATCCCATTTTTGAGAAGTTCTCTTCTTTAATTAATAAAGAGCTTGATATATTTAGAAAACCAGATAATAAACCGTTCTGCCATCTGACCGTAGGTAGAATGAAAAATATATCAAAGGAAGATGTGATTGAAGCTTTAAGGGTTTCGTCTGATTTTGTTAAATCCAACGATCTATCCTTTGAAGTTGAAGGTTTCTATCTATACGAAAGCAAGCTTTATAAGAAGGGTGCTGAATATAAAAAACTTGAGAAATTTATGTTTAAGGAGAAGTAAAAGATGGATGAGAAAAAACTGCAATCTTTGAATATGGCTATCTCAAAGATAGAAAAGACATTTGGTAAAGGCGCACTTATGCGTCTTGGTGAGATGAAAGCCGTTGATGTAAATGTTATACCAACAGGTATCTTATCGCTTGATGTTGCCTTAGGTGTCTGTGGTATTCCAAAGGGAAGAATTATCGAGATTTATGGTCAGGAATCCAGCGGAAAGACAACCATAGCCTTGCACTGCATAGCTTCAGCTCAACAGCAGGGCGGTATAGCAGCGTTTGTTGATGCCGAACACGCTTTGGATGTTAACTATGCAGAAAAGCTTGGTGTTGATGTGGATAATCTCCTTATCAGTCAGCCAGATTCAGGTGAGCAGGCACTTGAGATAATCGATACACTTGTAAGAAGCAATGCCGTTGATCTAATTGTTGTTGATTCTGTTGCGGCTTTGGTTCCACAGGCTGAGATTGAAGGTGATATGGGCGATGCGCATGTGGGCTTGCAGGCAAGATTGATGAGTCAAGCTTTAAGAAAACTAACAGGCGCAATAAGTAAATCCAACACATCTATAATCTTTCTAAATCAGATAAGGATGAAAATCGGTGTCATGTTTGGTAATCCAGAAACGACAACGGGTGGTAATGCGTTGAAGTTTTATGCTTCTATGAGAATGGAGATAAGAAAGACAGGCACACCTATAAAACATGGTGGTGAAGCAGTTGGCAATAGGGTGAAAGTGAAAGTTGTAAAGAATAAGGTTGCACCACCGTTTAAAGAGACAGAATTTGATATCATATACGGTCAGGGCGTCGATAGGATTGGTGATATTTTAGACCTTGCCGTTGAGCATGATATTGTTGATAAAAGCGGTTCGTGGTTCTCTTATAACAATGAGAGATTGGGACAGGGAAGGGAAAACGCAAAAGAATTTCTAAAGGAGAGACCAGAATTGCTTAAAGAGATAGAGAATAAACTAAGGGAGAAACTCAACTGTAATCCACAAGGAGAAAGTGATGAAGGTTGATGATATCTTAAGAAAGGGCGTCTTAGAGAAGAAGGCAAGCGATATTCATATAAAGGTTGGCTCAAAACCCTTCTATAGGGTGCGAGGTGAGATGATAAGGGATGAAAGTGATGAAGTCTTAACGCTTGAAGATTTTGAAGAGTTCTTAAACAGTGAAAAGGTTGACGATTTTTTGGTTGAGAAGTTTCACAAAGAAAGACAGGTGGATTTAGGCTATGGTATCTCTGGTGTGGGAAGGTTTAGGGTAAATCTATTCTATCAACGCGGAACAATTGCCGCTGTGTTTAGGTTTATTCCATTTGAGATTCCTTCATTGGAAGATTTAAATCTTCCAAAGGTTATAGAAACGATTGCCTTAAAGCCCAGAGGTCTTGTCCTTGTTACAGGTGTAACTGGTTCTGGTAAATCCACAACCCTTGCTGCAATGATAGATATAATCAATAAAAGAAAAAAGAAACACATTATAACAATCGAAGACCCAATTGAGTATTTGCATAAAGATATCAACTCTTCTGTTGTGCAAAGGCAGGTTGGATATGATGTTTTAACTTTTGCCGATGGGTTGCGTGGCGCATTGAGAGAAGATCCAGACATTATCTTAGTCGGTGAGATGCGAGATAGAGAGACAATAATGACGGCTTTGGAAGCCGTTGAGACTGGCCATCTTGTTATGTCAACACTGCATACAAAGGATTCTGTTGAGACGATAAACAGAATTATTGCATCATTCCCTTTGAATGAGCAAAGACAGGTAAGACTTCAGCTTTCTGCTACATTGGAAGCAGTTATATCTCAAAGGCTTTTAAAGAGAAAGGATGGCAAGGGTATGGTGCCAGCCGTTGAGATAATGATAGCAACAGAGCTTGTCAGAGATGCTATCTTGGATTCTGAGAAGATTCACAATGTTAGAAGATCAATTGAGCTAAACAGGGATACATACGGCACCCAGACATTTGATCAATCCTTGCTTGATCTTTACAATAAGGGTCTTGTTGACCTTGAGACAGCCAAAGAGTATGCAACCAATCCAAATGACTTTATGCTTAAAGCTCGAGGAATTGTTTAGATGGATAACGAAGCGATAAAATATGCTTTAAGGCTTTTGAATAGAAGGGATTATACTGAATTTCAGCTTAAAGAGAAGCTAAACAACAAGGGTTTTGATAAGAAGGACATTGAAGGTGCAATACTGTATCTTAAAGAGAAAAATTTTTTAAACGATGAGAGATTTGCCGAAAATTACATCTTTTTTAGACTTAAAAATGGCTACGGGAAAAGGCGAATAAGATATGAACTTAAACAGAAGGGTATAGAAGAAGGGATTATAGATAAGTTGCTTAAAGATAAAGAAGAGATGGTTGAAGAGTATTTTTTAAAGAAGCTTAAACAGTTAGAGAATAAAAAGAACCCATCAAAGAAGCTGTTTGATGCCTTATATAGGCGTGGTTTTGATAAGGAGAAAATATTTGAGCTAATAAATAAATACAATGTGAGGGAGAAAAATGAAGTCTGCTGACCTAAGAAAAGCGTTTTTGGAGTATTTTAAAGAGAATGGACATACGATTGTAAAAAGCGCACCGCTTGTGCCGAAAAACGACCCGACACTTCTATTTGTTAATGCTGGTATGGTTCAGTTTAAAAATGTCTTTTTGGGAAAAGAGAAAAGGGATTACAAAAGGGCGACAAGTTGTCAGAAGTGTGTTAGAGCTGGTGGAAAGCATAACGACCTTGAAAATGTTGGATATACTGCAAGGCATCACACATTCTTTGAGATGCTGGGCAACTTCTCTTTTGGTGATTACTTTAAGAAGGAAGCTATACACTTTGGATGGGATTTTGTTACAAGGGTGCTTGGTATAGATAAGGATAAGCTTTGGATAACGATTTTCAGAGAAGATGATGAAGCGTTTGAGATATGGAATAAACAGGAAGGTGTGCCATCATCAAGGATAGTAAGAATGGACGAGCATGACAACTTCTGGGCTATGGGTGATACAGGTCCTTGTGGTCCGTGTTCAGAGATTCATATAGACCAAGGACCTGAAGTTGGCTGCGGCAGACCAGACTGTTCTGTTGCGTGCGATTGCGATAGATATTTAGAATTGTGGAATCTCGTATTTATGCAGTTTGATAGGGATGAGAATGGCAATCTAAATCCACTGCCAAAACCAAGTATCGATACAGGTATGGGTCTTGAAAGGGTTGCAGCGATATTGCAAGGTGTTCATAGCAATTTTGATACGGATATCTTTAGATATATAATCTCTGCTTTAAGCGATTTCTTTAAGGTGCAATACGGAAAAGAAGAAAAAGCCGATATCGGCATAAGGGTTATAGCAGACCATTTAAGGGCGATGGATTTTCTAATAACCGACGGCGTTTTTCCAGATAAAGAAGGCAGAGGCTATGTTCTAAGAAGAATAATGCGCAGGGCTATGAGATTTGGCAAAAAGCTTGGTGTAAGCGAGCCGTTCTTGTATAGATTTATTGATACGGTTAACGAAGTTATGGGTGATGCGTATCCAGAGATTGTTCAAAGCAGGGATACGGTTGTAAATGTTGTAAAGGCAGAAGAAGAGCAGTTCTTTGAAACACTTGAAAGCGGCTTGAAGATATTAAACGAGATTTTTGAGAAATCATCTAAGAAGGTTGTAGATGCAGAAAGTGCCTTTAAGCTTTATGATACATACGGATTTCCTATTGATTTAACGGTTGATATAGCAAAGGAGAATGGTTTTGAAGTTGATTTGAAAGGCTTTAATGAATTGCTTGAGAAACAGAGAGAAGCATCAAGAAAATCGTGGAAGGGAACAGGAGAAGAATTCATCTGGGATGCTTTTGGCGAAATTCTCAAGGAAGTAAAAGAGACAAAGTTTGTTGGGTATGATGAGTTTGAGATAGATTCAAAGCTTGTTGGCATAGTTGGAGAAGATAAACAGATTAAGGATAAAGCAGAAAAAGGGACATACTATTTTATTTTTGAAAAGACACCGTTCTATGCAGAAGGTGGTGGTCAGGTTGCAGACACAGGTTTCATCTTAAAGGATGGTTCAAAGGCTTATGTTAGCGATGTTCAGAAGTATTTTGACGGCAAGTTGTTTGTCCATAAGGTTGATATACTTGAAGGTGAATTTAAAAAGGGTGATACATGCACATTAAGAATAAATGTAGCACGAAGAAAGGATATAGCAAGGCATCATACGGCAACGCATCTGCTTGATGCTGCTTTGATTGAAGTGCTCGGAAAACACATAAGACAGGCTGGATCTTTGGTCGATGAGAAACATCTGAGATTTGACTTTACGCACTTCTCGAAGTTAACAGACGAAGAGATTAAAAAAGTGGAAGAGCTAATAAACAGCTGGATTATTGAGAATTATCCAGTGAATGTTGAATATATGAAACTGCAGGAAGCGATAGATAAAGGCGCTATAGCGCTATTTGATGAGAAGTATGGCGATGAAGTCAGGGTTGTCTCTGTTGGCGATGTTTCAATGGAATTATGTGGCGGAACGCATGTTAAAGCATCAGGAGAGATAGGCCTATTTAAGATAATTCATGAATCTGCAGTCTCAAAAGGTATAAGAAGGATAGAAGCAAAGGTTGGACTTGAAGCTTATGAGTATGTTAGCGAACTTGAAAGGATTGTAAAAGAGACGGCTGCAAAACTTGGTGTTGCTTACACAGATATCGTAAAGAAGGTTGAAGAGCTAAAAAGCAAAAAGGTCTCAAAGGATGAGCTTAAATTCAACCAATCTAAGGTAAAAAAGATAAATGGCATAAATGTTTATGTTGATATTTTTGAGAATAGGGATCTTGGAGAGCTAAGGCATCTTGGTGATGTTGCAAAATCCAAGATGAAAAGCGGTATTGTTGTGCTATTTGACAAAAAGGAAGACAGGGTTAATGTAATAGTGATGGTTACGAAGGATTTAACGAATAAGATAAAGGCTAAAGATATTATTAATCGTATCTCTTCAGCATTAGGCGGCAAAGGCGGCGGTAAAGACGAGTTTGCTCAAGGCGGCGGCAGGGATGTAAACAAAATTAACGATGTAGTTGATAACATATCTTCATACATAGGAGGTTAAAATGTTCACCGAACTTGCGTATTTAGCCGTTGGTATGGGAAAGAAGATGGATAAGATAATTGCTTCTGTTATGGAAGAAGGAAGAAAAGAACTTGAGAATAAAGGCATTACTGAGATTGCAAGGGAGCATTTAGACAGAAGAAAAGAGATGGTAAAGGGCGTTGTGTTTAAAGATGTAAAAAGGATTGCAGATGAACTTGGCCTTGCAACAAAGGAAGATATTGAAGAGCTAAAGAAACTCCTTCAAAATAGTCAGAATAGATAGGAGAAAGAATTATGTTTGTGCGCAAGCCTGCTGTTGCCGATATGTTTTATCCGGCAGATCCAGCTGAACTAAAGAGATACCTTGATGCTGTTATGCAGCCTTCTGATAAAAAAATATCGCCTAAGTCTATCATTGTGCCACATGCCGGTTATGTCTATTCGGGTGATGTTGCAGCTAAGGTTTATTCTCTAATTGAGCCGTTTGATGTATATCTTATTATGGGACCCAACCATACAGGACTTGGTGCTGAGATCTCTATCTTTGATGGTATGTATGAGATGCCGTTTGGAACAGTTAAATCTAACAGCAGGCTTATTGCTTTGTTAAGCGAAAATGAATATGCCGAGATTGATTATTATGCCCACCTGCAGGAGCACTCAATAGAAGTTCAACTGCCTTTTATTGATTATATAACGCCGCATGAGTATGAAGTCGCAACGGTTGTTGTTGGTACGCATAATGTTGCAAAGCTTTACTCTTTTGCTGAAACTGTTGCAAAAGCTATATCGTCAATGGATAAAAGGGTTTTGATGGTGGTAAGTAGCGATATGAATCACTATGAAGACCAGCAGACGACTATTGAGAAGGATAGAAAGGCTATTGCTGCTATAGAGAAATTGGACGAGAATGAACTTCTAAGAATGTGCAGTTCATACAGTATTACGATGTGTGGTGCGGCGCCTGCCTATGTTGCCATTGCTGCATCAAAGATGTTGGGTGCAGAAAAAGTTACAGTTGTGGCACATAAAACCAGCGGTGATGTAAACGGCGATTATTCAAAAGTAGTGGGATATGCTGGCATTATTATAGAATGAGAGATGCATTATACGATTATCCTTTTGCTTTTGTATTTCTTTTTCTTCTGTTTCTCTCTTTGTCGATTTTTGTATCGCAGCTATTTTTTGTCTGCGCCCTTTTAATTGCTATTTTATCGTTTCTCGATAAAAGGGTTTTAATATTAATACTGGTTTTCTCTCTTTCTGCTTTCTTCTTTTTTAAGTTTTTCAATCAAAAACAGTGTGCTTTTCATTCTAAAAAAGTTGTAGGCAGGGTAATTGATGTAAGGGCGGGTTCTCGTTTAAGTTTTCTTGTAAAAACGGATAAAGGCAAGCTATACCTGTTTGCACCTGCAAGATATGATAATATTGATATAGGCGATAAAGTTCTCTTTCATGCAAAAGTAAAGCCTTTAGAATCTTTGAAGAATAACTCATTTAAGAGATATCTCTTCTCCATTGGTGTTTGCGGGATAGGTTTTGTCAGGTATGCAAGAAAGATCGACAAAAGAGATATTGTTTCATATCTGCAGAGATTGAGAAAGAGAATAGAAGAAGAATTTTACTATTTTTTACCTTCAAAGGTTGAGTATTTTTTGGATTCTGCCTTTTTGGGTGATTCGAGATATAAATCCAAAATAAAAGATGATTTTATAGATACACAGACGGCACATATATTGGCAGTTTCTGGCGTTCATATGGGTTTTGTATTTGGTATGTTCTATTTTCTGTTTTACGAGCTGGTTTCGTTATGCGGTTTTATTTACCGTAGGTTTAATCTAAAAGTCGTTGCATCTATTTTGGCTTTAATTCCAACATTTGCCTATTTTTTGATTAGTGGTATGCACATACCGGCTATAAGGTCTTTTTCGATGATGCTTTTGTTTATCGTGTCTGTTATATTCTCGTTAAGGAGAAATTCTATTAATGCTCTCTTTTTTGTTGGTTCTATTTTCCTTATGGTAAACTTGCGATCGATTTTCAATCCTTCGTTTGTTATGTCTTTTTTGATGACGCTGTTTGCCATTGTTATTTATATCAACTTGGATGGTTTAAAGCCGCAGGTTAGATGGATTGCTTTTGTTGTGCTTTTGAGTATTTTTGCTATGCCGTTGAGTGTTTACTATTTTGGCAAACTCTCTGTTTTTTCTTTTGCCTATAATGCCTCTGTTGTTCCTTTATTTGGTTTTGTTGTTGTTCCTGTGGCTTTCTTGCTGCTTGCTTTTAGTATTTTGCCTTATGGCGGACTAAAGGTTTTGCTATTTAAGATAGGTTCTTTTGTTATTGGCAAGTTTCTTGTTTTTGTTTCTTTGTTGTCTAAGGTATCTATAGTTTTAAGAATTCATCTTGATTTTCTGATGGTTTTCGTTATCTATGCTGTTTTAATATCTCTTTTTATTCTGCTAAATAGACTTCTATCTCATCTAAATAGTCAATCCCAAATTCGTTAGCAAAGTTTTTCTTAAAGTAGGCAAATTCTAAGTAACCAGCAGAGTTTATTAATGCTTTATACGAGCTTGTCGGTGAGTGATAAGTATCTTCTAAATGCCTGAAAATGAGATTTTTCAAAATTATCTTCTCAAATCCGTTTTTTATATGTTCTTCTCTTATATTTGATATGCAGTTTCCAAAATTATCTATATAGACTATTTTACCAACTACCTTGCGTTTCTTTATCTCTGGTTTTAGGCTGCAGCAGAGAGTCTCTTTTTTCTTGCCGATGTTCTCAAATCCATTTTTATATATTAGATAAGCGGCTTTTATCATTATATCTCTGGCTTCAAATGTTTTTGAGCTTTCTGGATTTACTTCTTCTTTATTGATAATTCTTATTTCGTCTGGCTCTATCAGTGATAGTGCTTCATTTTCTGGCGATACAATGATTTGACCTTTATATTTTACCGCGATGATTTCTCTTTGCGTGCCAACGCCGGGATCAACAACAACGATATGTATAGAACCTTCTGGAAATTTATCAAGTGTTGTAGCCGTAATATATGCAGCTTCTATTGCGTTAAACGGTGTTATGTTGTGTGTTATGTCAATGATATTCACATCTTCTCCAAAGAGATTAATTAATTCGGCTTTTAATTGTGCAACAAAACCACCGCTATCTGAAAAGTCAGTTGTCAGTGTTATTATCATTTTCTATCTCCTTAAGCAGTGCATTTTTTTGTTTGATGCATTTCTCAGAATTGTCTTTTATCTGATTTAGAAGTTCCAAAGCCTGCTGTTTTTTGTTTAATTTGAATAGACAAAAAGCCATCTTTGTCTGAGTAAAACACGATTTACCTGTATGACTTTCTATCTCTGCTATGCTTTTTAGGGCTTTTAAATATTCTTTGTTGGCTATCTGAACATTTATAAGTGTTTTTATGTAAAGAGAATTAGAGTATCCTGAAAATATGATGGCATCTCTAAGGTCTTCTTCTGCATCGTCTATCTTTCCAAGCGACAGATACACAAGCGCCCTGTTGTAGAATGCCACATCTGCGGCTGAATATAATGGATTTTCTATCAATTTTGTAAACATCTTGATTGCTTTGTCGTATTGTTTTTTCTGGTAATAATATATTCCAAGAGCATTGTAAGCATCAGAAAAGTTTGGATCTACCTGTATTGTCTTTTTTAGATATTCTTCATACTTTTTCATGTTTTTGCGCATCTGGTATGCTATAGCAAGCATATAATAGACCTTTGGATCGTCTCTTAATACCTTTTTTGCATCTTCGAGATACTTAAACGCTTCGGCTAAATTTTTATAATCCTTATGCAGTATAATATTCCTTGCCATCTCGTATTTTATTAAGGCTATTTTGGTGGCTTTATCGTTATTTACCCTTTTATTTTGCGGCGTGGTAGCACAGCTAAATAATATCATAACTGACGAAAGTATAACTATTAACCTTGAAAACTTACCCATCGTTAAATTTATATAGTAAACTTGAACTTCAGTCAAGATTTTGCAAAATTTTACCTGTTTGTATTTAATTGTAGTTTAGGATAAAGAATTAAAAGAAAGGAGGATGCCATCGTGTTTGTCTATATTCTATCCAAAATTTTTACATATCTGTTTCTTCCGCCGGGACTATTTGTAATTCTATTATTCTTTGCTGCTGTGTTTGCGAAAAGGTTTAGACTGCTTTTTCTTTTTGGTGCCATTTTTCTTTGGGCTATCTCTACGGCTGTTGTCAAAGATGCACTTCTGTTTCCTATCGAAAAGGTAAAATCAAATGCAAATTTCTCACCTTCTGCCGTTGTTGTTTTAAGCGGTGGCTCTTATAGGAATGATGTTATAAAAACAACACCAGATGCTTTCAAGAGATTGATGTATGGATACATCTTAGCATGCAGATACAAACTACCGCTTGTTTTAAGTGGTGGTGGTATAAAGACCAACGATACAGATAACATGATAAAGGATTTAGAAATGATAGAAAGCGTATCAAACTGTAAGCCTAAGATTTTAATGGAAAAAGGTTCGTTGAATACATATCAAAACGGCAAGTTTACATCCAATCTTTTTGATAAAATGAATATACCCAAAAGGATTTATCTTGTAAGTAGCGCATATCATATAAAAAGGGCGTATATGATTTTTAAACATTTTGGTTTTGAAGTTATGCCTAAGCCAGTTGGTTTTGGGATAGAAGATAGATATACGCTTTTTGATTTCTTGCCGCAGATGAAAAATCTCTATTACTCTTATAAAGCGATACACGAATATGTCGGAATTTTAAGTCTAAAGCTTGCATGGATGCTCTAAAATATTGTCTGGATAAGGTTTTTTAAAAAAAGTAAAAAAATGAATTTTAACCCTTGACTTTTCCCCCAAAGTGTATTATATTCTCATTCCGTCGCTTGAAAGCGACA
>CAYTZD010000006.1:0-38001 GCA_964442345.1 uncultured Hippea sp.
GTCGTCGGTAAAATTATAGAAGAGTAAAGGGAAGGTTTTTAGCCTTCCCTGCTTAAAACAACGATATAAAATTCAATTAAATATCTTTTTTAAAGAATTGAACTTGATTTTTACCTTGTTCTTTGGCTTTATAGAGCGCTGCATCTGCATTTTTGATTAGAGTCTCTGGTGTAAATGGAGTTAGTTCTTCTGTGCTCGCTACGCCTAAGCTTAAGGTTACAACCCCAGCTGGTAAAGATTTTTCGTTTAATATATTCATTTTTTCAACATTTGATCGTATTCTTTCTGCAACATGCAAGGCACCCTTAAGAGGTGTATTAGGTAAGAGAATTACAAACTCTTCACCACCATAGCGAGCACAAAAATCAGTAGGCCTTTTAAGAGATGTATTTATTGCTTGAGCCACCTTTTGCAAGCATTTATCACCTTTTATATGGCCATAGGTATCATTATACATTTTAAAATTATCTATATCACACATAATAACTGATAAAGGTTCTTTACTTCTACGGCTACGCTCAAATTCTTTCAATAAAGTTTCCATAAAACAACGACGATTTGGAATCCTTGTCAAAGGATCAATTAAGGCTCGCCTTTGTATTACTTTGTAGGCTCGAGTTAATTTCTTCCCTGCAATGATGATACCCAATATACCTATAAAGGCTATAATGATATGTCCTACCAACAATGGCAAAAATGGAATCTTCATAGTAAACGGCACAGTAACACTAATACCACCCCTAATATCGCCTTCCTTATATCCCTGTTTAGCATGACATTTTAAACAAGACTTTTTGGTTATTAAAGGCGCCATATAAAAATAGTATGTTTTTCCTTCTTTTTGTATAAATACCCCTCCCTCTTTTACACCTTCTTCAAATTTTTTTAAAAATTCCTTTTCTCTTGCAGAAGGCTTATTCTGCGGTCGAATAGGATTAAGGCTGGTAATATGAAATTGAACACCTTTATACTCTTTGGCAATCTCAGAAATCTGTCGGGTCATATATGCAGGGTTTATTTTCGTTAGAGTTAAATTATCATTTACTTTAATATCTCTCATAGGTATATCAAGATATGGATTTGGCGGTGTTTCTTTTGTAATTGGAGCATATACACCACCATGACGCGCATTCCAAATGCGGGTCATTTGAATAAGTTCAAAAAAACTTCTTGCTGTCTGAAGAGCAATATTTCTTTGTTCGTTTCTCGCACTTATGTAATTCCATAAAAAAGATGCTGCAACAAGCAACAGCCACAAAAGAGTAATAAAAACAAGAAACTTCTTGATTTTCATTTTAACACCATTCTACTATCTAAGATTCTCAAAAAATTTAGGCAATGTCAACTTTTTGCATCAACACCAGTAGGAATTGTGCACTTGAAAATCTAAAGGCTTTTTAATAACATCTCTCTTATGAAAATAGTCGTTTTTTACAAATCTTATCAGAAATACGGTGGTCAGGAAAAGGTTGTATATGAACTTACCCACTATCTTGCAAAAAAAGGACATAATGTTGTTGTCTATTCATATAAGATCAAAGATTTACCAGAAACTGATAGGATAACAGTTAAAAAGGTTCACTTATTCGTGCCGCATGGTGCCATAAGAACACTTCTGTTTGCCTTCTTTTCATACATAAAGGCAAAGCAGCTAAAGAAAAAAGATAAAAATATCTGTATATTTGGCTTCGGAAAGACATTTTATCAGGATATTTACAGATCAGGCGGCGGTGTTCATAAATACTATTTTAAACGGGCGACCCTAAAATACACTTCAACCATTGGCAGATTTTTTTACAAAGTCAGAAAGTATCTTTCGCTTTATCACTGGATAAATATATTTATAGAGTATTTAACATTCAAAGTAAACAAGCCAAAACTTATAATTGCACCATCTGAGTTTGTTAAAAAACAGATTGTTGACTGTTTTGGTTTTGATAAAGACAGAATTGTTATCTTAAGAAACGGTGTCGATTTAAATCGCTTCAAACCTTCCGATAAAAACATAGCAAAAAGAGAATTTGGCGTTGAAGATAGCTTTGTTTTCTGTTTTGTTTCTACAAATCATAGGTTAAAGGGCCTTCAATATCTACTTCCTGCAGTTAAAATGCTCAAAGCTGATGGTTTTGATTTTAAGCTTCTTATAGCTGGCAGTGGTTCTGATAAGTTCTTTTTTAAAATGGTTAAAAGGTTAAAAATAGAAGATACAGTTGTGTGGCTTGGCAAGGTTAAAGATATAGAAAGGGTATATAATGCTTCTGATGTGCTTATCTACCCTACCCTTTTTGATGTTAGTTCCAATGTTGTACTGGAAGCTATGGCATGTGGCGTTGTGCCTATATCAAGTATATACAACGGAACAAGTGAGATTATTGTTGAAGGTGAGAATGGCTTTCTTATTTATGATCCGACAGATTCAGACGAGATAAAAACCAAAATGAGAATTGCTATGGAATCTGATTTAAAAAGGCTTTCAGAAAAAGCGCGCCTAAGTCTATTAAAATTCCCTTCTTCTTCTGTTTTCTCAAGGATAGAAAACATTTTAAAAGAAAAATGTTAAAAAGAAAGGGGAATCAAACCCCTTTTTATTTCTACTGCTCAAACTTCTCCATTATCTCATCTGGAATATCAAAGTTTGCATAAACATGAGAGACATCGTCGTCATCTTCTAATGCACTCATAAGCTTTAACATACTCATTGCTTTTTCACCTTCAAGCTTAACCGTCGTCTGCGGAATGCGTGTAAGCTCGGCTGTTTGTGGTTTAAAGCCTTTCTCTTCCAATGCATCCTTCACAGCCATGAATTCTTTTACTTCCGTTATAACTTCGTAAACACCGTCTTCTTCGTTTTCTCTAACATCTGTTGCGCCAGCTTCCAATGCCGCTTCGAATAGCGCTTCTTCGTCTGTTGAGTTTTTATCAAATGTCATATATCCAACATAATCAAACATCCATGACACGCATCCAGTCTCACCTAAGCTTCCACCAAATTTATTCAAAAGATGCCTTATACTTGCCGTTGTTCTCTGTCTATTATCCGTTGTTGCTTCAATTATCATCGCAACACCGCCAGGACCGTATCCTTCATAAACCACATCTTCATAGCTTACACCGGGTAACTCACCTGTTCCCTTTTTGATGGCTTTTTCTATATTCTGTTTTGGCATATTTGCTTCTTTTGCTTTCTCTATAGCCATTCTAAGTCTCGGGTTGCTTTCTGGATTACCGCCACCCAATCTTGCTGCAATCGTTATCTCTTTTATTAGTTTTGTAAATATTGCTCCTCTTTTTGCGTCTTCTTTGGCTTTTTTATGTTTTATCGTACTCCATTTATTATGTCCTGACATCTTTTCCCCCTTTTATTATAATTTTGGTGGCGTTAGCCCCATCTGTTTCTGATATTTGCCTTTTTTATCTGCATAGCTGACAAGACACTCTTCATCTGCTTCAAAAAACAGCACCTGAGCTATACCCTCAAATGCATACACCTTTGCCGGGATTGGTGTTGAGTTTGATATCTCTATGGTTACATAACCTTCCCATTCCGGTTCAAACGGTGTTACATTGACAATGAGCCCACATCTTGCATAGGTTGACTTGCCAACACATATCGTAAGTATATTTCGTGGTATCCTAAAATACTCAACACTTCTTGCAAGAACAAAGCTGTTTGGCGGTATGATACACACATCACCCTTAAAATCGACATAGTTTTTCTCTGTAAAATCCTTAGGGTCAACAATAGTGTTGTTTACATTGGTAAAAATTTTAAACTCATCGGCTATACGCATATCGTAACCGTAAGAACTAACGCCGTATGAGATAACGCCTTCTCTGACCTGTCTGTCTGCAAAGGGCTCTATCATACCCTTCTTTGCCATCTCTATAATCCAGCGATCGTTCTTTATGCTCATACCACAGAACCTTCCTTTCTTACTATCTTACCGGCAAAGTGCAATAGAAATAACTTTTTTTGCTCATCCACATATCTTGGATCTTCTATCTTTTTATCATACAGAGCCTCATCGGAAAAATCTATACCGTGTTCGTCAAGTATCTTCTCTATAAGGACAACATATTCTGCAATACTCTCAAGTTCTTCTATTATAGCATGATGCGGAGCTTTATTAAGAACGGTATTTAAGAACTGTTTTACATCTTCATAGCTTGTTTCACTTGTTTCGCCATAGATTCCGAAAGGGTCAACTACATTCTCTGACATTTTTTGCCTCCATAAATTTGTTTCGCACCTTGAAAATATTACTTATTTGGTGTCTATTTTCAAGATTTTCTCTTGACTTTATCATATTTAGAGTGCAGATTATCAAAGGAAGAAAGAACAAGGAGGGAAAAATGGCTATAAACAGCATAAACGACATAAATGCCTATGTAGTGAATGAGCTATTTAAAGGCAAAACAGATAAAAATGATTCTGCTTCCATAGTAGGCAATTTTCAAACACTGTCTGAAAAATACGCAGAGATATCTGCTTTTGGCAAAAAACTGAACGAGATTTACACGACTTTATCTGAATCAGATGCAAACAGCAACGCATTAGAAGGTGCCCGAGATGTTATTCTTTCTTTTGTAAACAGCGGATCGGTAAATCTTGACTGGATGGAGACAGTAAACAGACTTGACACACTAAGAAATAACAGCGAACTATTTGAAAAGTTCTTCTCAACGGCAAACCTTGTAAAAGAAAAAACAAATAACCTATCTGGATGGCTTAATGTTTTCAACGGCGTTTCGCAATACGGTTTCGAAGGTGATTTTATCAATCAGACAGGTTCCATCTTAAACAATGAAGATAGCAGTCTTGTTTCTGATACCTTCGAAAAGTTCTTAGATAAGCTTAATAAACTTATTACATCTTCTCCAAATGAAGGAATAACCCGCCAAAGCTTGTCAACCTTTTTTGGCGGGCTTGCTTCGGTTTCCCTGCTAAAGCAGAAGAATGAGTTTATAACAAATTTCAAGGCGGGGTGATTCATTCACTACCTTGACCAATGCCCATAACCTGAGTTGTCCATATCTCGTGCATTTTTGCAAGGTATCTTACGACAACAGAGAAATCTTCTTCATCAAAATCATCAACGGCTTTTATAGCCTTCTCAAGCAGAAAGTTATAAAGGCCTGTCAAGAAAGCAACGGTCTCTTTATCCTGTGTTGTATCAAGTGAATCCCTTAATGCAAGCAGAATTCCTATAACCCTGTTCAGGTTATCAACAAATTCTTCTTCCTTCTTTGACTTTGCAGCTTCAACGACATTTTTCGCAAAGCCCAGCGCACCTTCATAAAGCATTGCGACAATTTGAAGTTTATCCACAGTTGTATTTATCATCATATTCTTGTAAGTGTTATAAGCTTCATTTGCTGTCATTTTTCTACCTCCTTACTATCAAATATAATTCCTACAATTTCCGATAATTTCTTCTGCAGATTTACAACTTCCTGTGGCGGTATCTCCCTTATAATTTTGCCTGTCTTCTCATCTATAACCTTAACCACCAAAGATTTGAGTGTATCGTTATACACAAATTTCACATCCTTATTCAGGCGGTTTACATTCTCGTTTATCTTGTCGATTATGTTCTTAAGCTCCTTTGGTGATGGCAATTTTTGAGTCTTTCTCGTTGTTTGATTCTGTTGAATCTTTGTGTTTATCTGATCTATCTTCGATTGCTGACTTGTCTTTTGAGCTACATCTTGCTGCCTGCTTATAGTGTTGTTTAAGTTTGCTGTCTGGTCTGGAATTTTATTAATTCCTGCCGACATTTTGTGCCTCCTTGCTTTTACTTTTTCTTTTCCATACTATCAAAGATGTTTTCCATATAGCTGCTTTGACTTTTTAACATCCCTATATACTCATCCATTTGAGAAAGAGTTAAAGTTAACATCGTCCTTTCCTGATCAAGCTGTTTCTGCATAGTCTCAATCTGAGAATCAAGACTATCTATTCTGCCAGATATATACTGCTTCTGAAGCTCTATTGAACCGTTCGTGCTTGTCATATTCTCTATTGTATCATGTAAAACACTCAGCAGTCCATCGTCGGCACCACTTGAAGTCTCTACCATCATGCTTTTTACGCCTTTAAAGTCATTTCTCAAAGCATTTAAAAATTTAGATGAGTCAAACTCCATCGTTCCGTCTTTCTTTAAATTTATACCTATATCAACAAGTGATCTATATTGAGAATTACTACTACCATAAGAACCTATCAGTGTATTGCTAAGTTTATTTTCTATGCTCTCTATCGTGCTATTACAGAAGAAGGCATCAGCTATATTTGTCTTATCGTCATAGTTTGAATTATCCGAGATAAATTTCATCACATCATTGTAATCCTTTACCAGGTTCTCCATATCTGTCATAAGTGTAGAATAATCCGTATCTATATAGACTGAGAATGAACCGGTCTTTTTAAGTGTTATATTTAAACCGGGTATATAATCATTAAGCGTATTTGAATGAGAAGTTACGGATATTCCATCTATCGTTAAATCGGCATCTGATGAATTAACAGCCGGTGATGTTCCGCCGTTACCATCGCCAAAGGTTAAATTTGTATCGTTTTGAACTATTGTCAGGTCGTTGGTCGTCCCTTCTGGTGTTTTAAGGACGACCTTATACCCTTCTCCATTGAATATAACACTTGCCTGCAGGCCAGAACCATTCTTGTTTATAGCTTTTATAAATTCATTTACTGTTGTCGGCGTGGAACTTAAAACATTATTGTCTAAGTCTATTGAATATTCTTTATCCCCTATCTTATAAACAAACTTTCCGCCCGTGCTTGTTATAGAATTATCAAGAGAACTTACCTTCTCATTTGAGACCCATGTTTGCCCTTTGGCTAAACTGTTAACGGTGATATTGTGAATCCCACTTGTTGGATTGCCTGCTATGCTAACTTCTGCCATATCTTCGTCGCTAACCGTTGCACTTTGAAGCGTAAAATCGCTTATCATCTTGTTTGCATCGGTCATCAGCGTCATCAGTTTGCTCTCTAAGGTATCAAAATTCTTCTCGTATGTCTGATATTGAACCTTTTGGGCTTGTGCCATAAGGAGTGGTTTACTGTCTGCTTTAACTAATTTATCTATAAGACCTTGAAGGTCCATTCCGCTACCTAAACCTAAAACGGTAAAAGAGCCAAGCTCCATGCTTAACCTCCACTTTTTTCTATATTTATTATCGGATTAAAAAAGGGAAACTTTAGTTTAAGAAGCCCTTTTCAGTTTATAGACATACGCAAGAATCTCAGCTACAGCTTGATAAAGTTCTTCTGGAATCTCTTTGTCTATGTTTACTTTTGCGTACAGTTCCCTTGCAAGTTCAGGTTTTTCAACTATCGGTATGTTATTCTCTTTTGCTATCTGTTTAATCTTCTCTGCTATCAAGTTTATTCCTTTTGCCACAACCTTAGGTGCAGTCATAGAATTTGGGTCATATTTTAAAGCAACGGCGTAATGTGTCGGGTTTGTTATTACAACATCGGCTTTTTTGGCTTCTTCCATCATTCTTTTTCTTGCCATCTCCATCTGCATACTTCTTATCTTTTGCTTAACTTTGGGATCACCTTCCATCTGCTTGTATTCATCTTTCACTTCCTGCTTTGTCATCATTATACTCTTTTCAAAGGTATATTTTTGAAATAGATAATCCAAAATAGCAATAAAGATTATAAAAATCAGTATGTATATAACTATGGTAAATACACTTTTAAATAAGACTAAAAAAACAACATTTGTGGGTTGACCTGATATGTTAAGCCAATCCTGCATATTGTGTTTAATGAAAATCCACAATATATAAGTCATCACGCCCGCTTTTAGCAAAGACTTTATAAGTTCACCAAAGGATCGCAAAGAAAACATATTCTTTAGACCATTTATAGGGTTTATTTTATCAAACTTAATCTCAAGCACCTTCGGAGTGATATAAAAACCCACCTGGACGACATTAATTAAAAACGAGATAACTACAATTACGATAAAAAACGGCAAAAGTATCTTTAACATTATGTCAAATGATGTTCTAAAAAGAAAGAAAACGCTATCTAAGTTGATTTTAAAATCAGAAGAAAGTTCAAAGAAATATACAAGCGACTCTTTCAATGAAGTTGCAAACTTATCTGCATTAAAATAGAAAAAGATAACGGATATCAGTATAAGAAATGCCGTGTTTAGTTCTATCGATTTGGCTACCCTGCCTTCTTCTCTTGCTTCCTGTCTTCGTTTGGGGGTCGCAGGTTCGGTCTTTTCTTCATCTGGCATCTTATCCCACCTTTATAATGGCATAAATATATTTAAAAGCTTCGTTGTAATAGGTTATAAGTGCATTTGTAGCAAATGTAAATGCGGCTCCAAGCACCAAAAAACCAACAGCTATATTCAGCGGAAAAGCCACTATCATTATGTTTATCTGCGGCATTGTTCTGGCTATAAGGCCAAATACCACCTGAGTGATAAAAAGTGCGATTATCACAGGAGCAAGAACATTAAAAGCCACAGCAAACATCATAGAAACAAGCTTTATAAAAATATTTACTATAGATTCGTTGATTACAAACTCGCCAATAGGCAGCATCTTAAAGCTAAATACCGTAGCCTTTATGAATTCGTGATGTCCGTCAATACACAAAAACACAAGTATGGCAAATATACTTTCAAGTTCTGCCAATATTGAGATCTGGGTATTCTCTTCTGGGCTTATAACATTTGCTATGGAAAAACCCATATTGTATCCGACAAGTTGAGCTCCAAGTTCTATGCCACTCCAGATGAAGTGTATCGTTAAAGCCAAAAGCGTTGCAAACACAATCTCTCTAACGGTAATGACAAAAAGAGAAAGTGCTGTTAGTTGATGTATATGGATAAATGGTTTTGCAACGGGAAAAATAGCAGCTGAAAAAACAAAACAAAAAGCCATTTTTACCTGCGGTGGTATGGACATCGATGAAAAAACAGGTGCAAAAACCATAATTGCAGAAACCCTTAGAAGCACAAACAAGAATATAACGAAGTTTGTATAAAACGAACTCGTATATACTATAAGCTCATTCATCTTTATTTTATTATCGCTGGTATGCTTGAGTATAATTGAATAACATAGTTAACCATCAGCTTTGTCATCCACGGCGCTAAAAACAACATAGCTAAAGCGGTTGCTATTATTTTTGGTATGAATGTTAAGGTCATCTCCTGAATCTGTGTAACAGCCTGAAAAATGCTAACCAAAAGTCCAACTATAAGGCTGACAAGCAGAATTGGCATAGATAACAGCATTGTTACCTTCATTGCTTCTTTGCCTATTGCAACAACGGTTGTTATATCCATTTTTTACCTCACAAAGCTTTTAAACAGAGATGTTACAACAAGATTCCACCCATCTGCCAGAACAAAGATAAGCAACTTAAAAGGCAGCGATATCATAATAGGCGGCAACATCATCATTCCCATACTCATAAGCACACTTGAGACTATCATATCTATAATAAGGAACGGAATATATATCATAAACCCTATCTCAAACGCCGTTTTTAGCTCACTTATTATAAATGCAGGAATAACAACACCCATAGAGAGCTCCTGCGGATTTTTCGGATTTGGTATATGCCCAATTCTTAAAAAAAGTGCCAAATCTTTCTGTCTTGTCTGTTTAAGCATAAACTCTTTTAATGGTTTTGTTGCCTTATAATATGCATCTTCAAGTGTTATCTCGTTTTTTTCAAGTGGCAGGTAGGCATCGTAATATATAGATTTTATCTGTGGCGTCATTATAAAGAATGTTAAAAATAGCGCTATACCTATTAATACCTGATTTGGCGGCATCTGTTGTGTCCCTAAAGCCTGTCTCAATATAGCAAGAACAACAATAATCCTTGTAAACGATGTCATCATAACAATAATTGAAGGTGCAAGTGCAAGAACAGTAAGCAAAATCAGTATCTTTATTGATTCTGCTATTGTTGTAGGGTTATCTGTTGCAGGTAGGGTAATATTTATCGATGGCGTTACAACATCAGCTGCAAATGTCAAAACTGGCAAAGCAAGAAGTATAATAACAATCAGGCTAATCTTTTTCATCTTTTAGCTCTTTCAACATACTTACATTATCTCCAACGCCTATCAAAAACTCCCTTCCATCTATCTCAACGATGGAGATATAATGCTTATTGTCTAAATAAAGCCTACTTTTTACTTTCATTCTTGAATTTGATGCCCTACTTAGAGAATTGAGTCTTCGTGTAAGATAAAAAAAGACGAATATAATGCCAACAACCAAAATAAGACTGCCAAAAGCTTTAATCGTATATCCAAAGTAATCAAGATTTTCTCCTGTTTCTGCCAATGCAAAAGAAGGGACAAAAAAGAAAGACAAAAGAAGACATCTCATTTTACATTTAATTCCATCAGGTCTTCTTTCGAATATATTGTGGTTATCCTTATTGCAAACCTATTATCCAGAACGATTACTTCACCCGTTCCAAGCGGCTTATCTTCAATGTTTATATTGATGTATTCACCTGCCATCTTGTTTGTTTCTACAATATCTCCTTCCTTCCATTTAAGCAGATCCCTTACAGTTACCTTTGTGCTTGCAAGATCAAATACCATCTTAAGTGGTATATCGAAATATAACTCAAATCTCTTTTTTATCTCTTCGCTCATTGAATTATAAATGTTAAAAAGTATATTTTCCTAACAAGACGCCTGTGCAAAGCCTGATTTATGGCACTCATTAGCTCATTTTTTAATTCTTCCTTTCCCGATACAGACAGCAAATCATCTGAAGTCTTTGAAGAGATAACCGAGATAATTGTATCCCTTATAATTGCATCTTCAAGCGATATTCCTGTCTTTTCTTCTTCCTTTTTTGCTTCCTTATTCTCTTCACCCTTTGCTTCAAGAAGGACAAGTTTTACCTTTAGGTATCTATCACCGCCAACATCTGCAAGATTAACAATAATTGGGCCTATCTCAACAGGTTTTAAGTGAGACAGGCTTACTGCAGGCTCATAGGCTGGCTCTTCTTCTGGTGGTGGGGCTTCTTCTTCATGCTGGACTTCATGCTGTTGTGCGTGTTCTGTTTTTGCCTTCTTGGGTGCTTCTTTCTTGCCGCCTAAAACAAACATTTTAACGGCAACACCAACCACAACCAATACAACTACGGCAACCACTATGATTAGAAGTTTACCTTTACCTTTCTTCTTACCACCTTCTTGTTCTTCTGTTTTCTCTTCTTTATCCTTTGCCATTTTCTAACTCCTTTTACCGATTTTATTATTAACTAACACAAAATTTATCTAAAGTAAATAGTTTTCTTCTTTTAGTGGTCTATTCATCAAGTCTTTTAGTGCTTCTTTTGGATTTTTATTCTCAAAAAGTATCTTGTAAATTTCAGTTGTAATTGGCATCTCTATGCTATTCTTTTTAGCAAATTCATACACGGATTTTGTTGTATTGATACCTTCTGGCACCATCTTCATCGAACTTAATATCTCATCCTTAGTCTTGCCTTCGGCAAGCTGAAGCCCTACCCTTCTATTTCTACTTAAATTACCTGTTGCTGTAAGCATAAGGTCTCCAATTCCAGCAAGACCTATAAATGTTTCACCCTTTGCATTAAAAACCTTACCAAACCGCATCATCTCGGCAAGCCCTCTTGTTATTAGGCTTGCCCTTGCATTATGTCCAAGATTCAAACCATCGCTTATTCCTGCTGCTATAGCCATAACATTCTTCAGTGCACCGCAAATCTCAACGCCAATTATATCTTCTGAAGTATAAACCCTAAATGTTTCGCAGCTAAACGCCTTCTGAAAAAAACTTGCAGTATCTTTATCTTTTGATGCTATAACTGTGGCAGTCGGCAAACCATTTGCAACTTCAAGTGCAAAATTGGGACCGCTCAATGCTGCAATTGTTTTTATGTTAAGCGTATTCTCTATTATCTGGGAAGGTCTGCAGAATGTCTCATTCTCCATTCCTTTACTTAAAGAGATAACAGGCACATCAATCTTTTCTTCTATAGAACTTATTGTCTCTCTTAAATATTTCACAGGCACGACAAAAACGACAAAATCCTTATCTTTAACCGTCTCGTTTATATCACTTAAGGCTTTTATGTTTTTTGGAAACTCAACATTCGGAAGATATACAGGGTTAACCCTTTTTGTTTTTATGCTTTCTCTTATCTCTTCTTCTCTGACATATAGCCAGACTTCATATCCTCTTCTTGCAAGTAGAATTGATATGGCACTTCCCCAGCTGCCTGCGCCTACTACACCTACTTTAAACATTTTTCTCATATATCACTTTTAATCCAAAGAGTGTCAAATACGGTCTAAAATGGTCTATCTCGTTTATATGTCTGTAAAATATTGCACTATCACCACCTGTTATAACGACCGTGCAATCTGTTTCCATCTCTCTCTTTATTCTTTTTATCATACCTTCTATTAAAGAAAGATAGCCGTAAAACAGGCCTGACTGTATAGAGTTTATCGTTGTTTTTCCTATTACGCTTTCTGGTTTTCCCAAAGGCACTCGTGGTAATTTTGCTGTTTTCTCTGCCAAAGCATCAGCCGATATATGAATACCTGGCACTATTGCACCGCCGATATATTCACCCTTTTTATTTATCACATCAAAGGTAATTGCAGTGCCAGAATCTATTACAATCAATGCATCTTTGAATTCTTCGTATGCACCTACGGCATTGACGATTCTATCTGCTCCCACTTCTGATGGGTTTTTATACCTTATAGGCATACCCGTCTTGATGCCAGGTCCAACTTCTAAGGGTTTTATGTTAAATACCGTCTCTATAGCGTTTGCAACGCGTGGTGTTATCTGCGGAACAACACTTGATATAATAGCACCGTAAGCCTTTTCGTTTATGCCGTATAGGTTAAACAGGTTATAAAAGTTTATGCAGTATTCATCTTGCGTTAATTTTAGATTCGTGCTAAGTCTAAAGTTTAAGAATCTATCCTTTAGAAAAACGCCGATGACTATGTTTGTATTGCCTATATCTACCGCTATAAGCATTACTTCAAAACCACCTTGCCTATCTTTCTTTTTCCAACTTTTATAATATACTCGCCTTTGTTTAGTTTCAAATTTTCATCTTCTATCTTGTTGCCGTCAATTGATACAGCCTTTGATTTTATCATCCTTCTTGCTTCAGATGAACTCTTCGTAAAGCCAATCTCTTTAAGTAGATGGCATATCCATATCTCTTCGTCTATACCTTTTTCAATTGTCTTGATGTCGTCTGGTATATCCTTCTTCTCAAACATTTTTTTGAAGTGCTCTTCTGCTTCTTTTGCCTTCTCTTCGCTATGGAATCTCTTTGTTATCTCAAATGCAAGCATCTCTTTTGCTTTTTTGGGATGAAGTTTGCCTTCTTCAACATCCTTTTTCATCTGATTTATCTCATCTATGCTTCTGTCGCTTAAAAGCTCATAGTATCGCCACATCAATTCATCGGAAATCGACATGATTTTACCGTACATATCGTTTGGCTCATCCGTTATGCCTACATAGTTACCGAGTGATTTACTCATCTTTTGAACGCCATCTAAACCTTCCAAGATTGGCATCATTATAACCGTCTGTGGCCTTTGGCCGTTTAATCTTTGAAGATGCCTTCCGACAAGCAGGTTAAATTTTTGATCTGTTCCACCAAGTTCCACATCTGCTTCTAATGCAACAGAGTCGTATCCCTGAATAAGCGGATATAAAAATTCATGAATAGATATGGGCTTGTTGCTCTCAAATCGTTTTGAGAAGTCGTCCCTTTCAAGCATTCGTGCCACTGTCATTGTGCTTGCAAGTTTTATCAAATCAACAGCAGTTAATTTTGAGCACCACTCTGAATTATAAACCACCTTCGTCTTATCTTTATCTAAAATCTTAAATATCTGTTCTTTATAGGTCTGTGCATTCTTTTCGACTTCTTCCCTGCTTAGGGCCTTTCTTGTTTCGCTTTTTCCCGTTGGGTCTCCTATCATTCCCGTAAAATCACCAATCAGAAAATAAACTTCATGTCCTAAATCCTGAAAATGCTTCAGTTTCTGAATCAAAACGGTATGACCAAGATGTAAATCAGGTGCTGTCGGGTCAAAACCTGCTTTTATCTTTAACGGCTTGTTGTTTTTTATGCTGTCTCTTAATTTTTCTTTTAACTCTTCTTCATCTATTATTTCGACTGTCCCTCTTTTTATTATCTCAAACTGCCTTTGAACTTCCTTTTCTAAATCCATACTGCCTCCCTTTAACCGCATCTTGAATACCCACAATTCCTGCACACCGCACAGCCTTCGACTATCTCAAGCGGTGAGCCGCACTCAGGGCATTCTTCTCCCACTATCTTTTTGGGTTCTTCCTTCTTTGTGCCATTTCTTAGGAAGTGGTCTCTTAACACCTGAGCTATGGCATCAGGCACAGATTTAATCAGCCTGCCTTTATCCCAGATAGGCTGGGCACCTGTTATGCTTATCAGCGTGTTTATTATGCTTCTTACTTCAACACCGTTTTGGAGTGCAATTGATATAAGCCTGCCGATGGCTTCAGAGAGAGCAGATATATCACCACCAGACTTGCCGATGTTTGCAAAGACTTCAACAGGCTCGCCGTTTATCGTGTTTACCGTTACATAAAGCGTTCCCCTTGATGTTTTTACCTTCTCTGTAAAGCCGTTTAAAACAATTGGCCTTGAGAATGATTTTGTCTGTGTTTTCTCTTCCTTCTTCGGCACAACCAAAACCTGCTCTTCCCTTGAGCCGTCTCTATAAACCGTTACGCCCTTTAGTCCCTTCTTGTAAGCATAGTCGTATGCTTCCTTCACATCTTCAACCGTTACGGAATTAGCCATATTTATCGTCTTTGAGACGGCGTTGTCTGTGTATTTCTGGAATGCAGCCTGAATGTCTATGTGTGCCTTGTATGAGATGTCCATAGCCGTAACGAAAAGCCTTTTTATATCTTCTGGTATCTCATCTATGCCTTTTAGACTGCCCCTGTTGTCTATGATTTTCTCTGCCAAGCTATCAGAATAGATACCTTTCTCTTTTAGTGCGTCAAATAGTCTCTCATACACATAAGGCAGTCTTTTGCCGTCTAAAACCTGTTTGTAATAGGCTAAAGCAAAGATGGGTTCTATGCCGCTTGATGCATCGGCTATCATAGAGATTGAGCCTGTCGGTGCAATAGTCGTAGTCGTTGCGTTTCTCATTGGGATATTCTCTTTTGCATAGATGCTGTATTTGTAATTTGGGAAGTTGCCCCTTGTCTTGGCAAGCTCGCTTGATGCTTCTTTGGATGTATCCTGAATAAACTTCATCACTTCTTCGGCTGTCTTAACTGCATCTTCAGAATCATACGGAATACCCAAGTCTATAAGCAAATCGGCAAAACCCATTACGCCAAGACCGATTTTTCTGTTCTTTTTCGTATTCTCTTCGATTTTTTGAAGTGGATATTTGTTTACATCGATGACATTGTCAAGGAAGTGAACGGCTGTTTTGACTGTTTTTTTCAAGTCTTCCCAGTCTATCTGTCCGTTCTTAACGAACTTACCAAGATTGATTGAACCAAGATTGCAGGATTCATAAGGTAGAAGCGGCTGTTCGCCGCAAGGGTTTGTGGATTCTATCTCGCCCACTTCCTTGCTTAATGGGTGCTTTTCGTTTATTCTGTCTATGAAGATGATGCCCGGTTCTCCGTTTTTATGGGCTCCTTTGGCTATCTCGTCCCAGACAAAGCTGGCTTTTAGCCTGCCAACCACTTCTTTGTTTCGTGGGTTTATAAGTTCGTATTCTTCGTCGTTTTCTAAGGCTTTTAAGAATTTATCCGTTATGGCAACAGAGATATTAAAGTTACTAAACTCTCCTTCTTTCTCCTTACAGTGGATAAAGTCTAAGATGTCTGGATGGTCAACCCTGAGTATGCCCATATTTGCACCACGCCTGACGCCGCCCTGTTTGATGGCTTCTGTGGCACAGTCAAAGACTTTCATAAACGATACAGGTCCGCTTGAGACACCCATTGTTGAGCTGACTATATCGTTTTTTGGTCTAAGCCTTGAAAAAGAAAAACCCGTTCCACCGCCAGACTTATGAATCAAAGCCGTTGCCTTTACGGCATCAAAGATGCTCTCCATACTGTCGTCTATCGGCAGAACAAAGCAGGCAGAAAGCTGACCCAATGGGCGTCCTGCATTGACAAGTGTTGGCGTGTTGGGTAGGAATTTTAATTCTGACATTATCTCGATAAACTCATCTGTCGTCTTTTCAACCTGCTTATCGTCTGCGTTGTAGTTTTTATCTGCTGAAGCTATGGCTTTTGCGACTCTTTCGATAAGCTGGTCGGGTGTTTCGACAATATTGCCTTCTGAATCCTTTTGCAAGTATCGGCTTCTTAAAACAACCAATGCATTCTCAGATAATCTCACAATTTACCTCCTATTTAACTAAAAAGGCATCCTTAAGCGTATAAGACATGTATCCGTTTTTGATGTATGCATAAAATGCCACATCATAGACATGTCCAACGCTTAAATTTAGTTTATCAAAACTTACCATCCAGAGATTTGCCGTTCCATCATCAAGAAGGTATTTTGGGTATTTATCAAGGATTAATCCAACATCCTTTACAATAACATTTCTTGAGAAGAACAGCGGTTCTTCATTTGAATGACCAAACGGCTCAAGTAAGCTTAACTCTTCTAAAAACTGCCTGTTAAACACATCAAACGAAACTTCGCATTCAATCTCATAACTCGCCGTTGGTGTGTAATCCTTATACAACTCTTTCGCTACTTCATTTATTCTCTTTCTAAATTCATCAAGGTATCTATTCTTTATCGTTATGCCCACCGCCATTCTGTGACCACCAAATCGCTCCAATATATCTTCAGTCTCTTTTATAAGGGAAAACAGGTCTATCTCTCCTGCACTTCTGCCACTGCCTATGCTTATCTCTTCACCCTTACTGATAATGATTGCAGGTTTTTTGTATTTGTATGATATGGCATTTGCCACTATTCCTATGACGCCTTTGTGCCAATGTCTATCTGCTGCAACAATTACCAGATCATCCGTATCTTCTGCAAACTTTTGCACTTCTGATATTATCTGCATCTGAAGCTTTCTTCTTTCAGCATTTATCTGTTCAAGCTTTCTTGCTATTAGTTCTGCTTCTTTTTCATCTTCCTTCATAAACATATCAACAACTATTGAAGCATCGGATAGTCTGCCTGCTGCGTTTATCTTTGGAGCTATAACAAAACCCACATGTTTTGATGTCAGATTACCTTCTATACCTGAAACCTTTTTTAAAAGCTTAAGACCAACAGTTGAATGTTCCTTGTTAAACAGACCCACCTTTACGCACACCCTATTTTCATCTAAAAGTGGCACGATATCTGCAAGTGTTCCAAGCGCAACAAGGTCTAAATACTTTTTTAGGTTTGGCTCTCTTGCTGAATCAAAAAATCCCATCTTTCTTAGCCTATTTCTCAAAGCCATAATAAGGTTAAAAGCCACACCAACACCGGAAAGTTCCTTAAAAGGAAACTTCGAATCGCTCCTTTTTGGATCTACAACGGCATATGCATTCGGTAGGCTCTCTTGTGGCTCGTGATGGTCTGTGATTATAACATCTATGCCAACGCTTCTTGCAAATTCGACTTCATCTACGCTGGTTATTCCGTTATCTACCGTTATTATCAACCCTGCCTTTAGCTGAGCTGCTCTTTTAATCGCTTCAAGGCTTAATCCGTATCCTTCATCCCTTGTTGGTATATAAAAGTCTGCATTAACACCTATCTCTTTAAAAAACCTAAGCAGAAGGCTTGTTGAAGTAACACCGTCTGTGTCGTAATCGCCTACAACAAAAATCTTCTCTCTTCTTTTTATCGCCATGATAATTCTATCAATAGCTATATCCATATCCTTAAGCAGAAACGGATTGTAAAGCTGGGATAAAGAAGGATAAAGAAACTCTCTTATCTGATGCTCTGTTGTTATCCCTCTATGGGAGAGTATCCTTCTTGTTATCTCATATATATTAAGCCTTCCAACCCTTACCAAAGGGTTCTTGAAGCAGCTATCCTTTATGATAAGTTTTTTCTTTTCACCCGTTATGCTGTTCAGTTGAATTTCCCGTGCCATATTTTGAGAAGTAATCCTGCAGAATCTTTTTATGGTCAAACACTATCGGTTCAGGTAAATTATCCTTATCGAACAATCCTATCTCAACCGCATCATCAGCTGCTTTTGGTTTGCCTTTTGCTTCTGCTATAAAGACTGTGGTTATTGTGTGCCCTCTTGGGTCTCTGTCTGGATCAGAATAGACACCAAGCAACCCTTTAAGTTTAACATCAAGCGATGTCTCTTCCTTTGCTTCCCTTACTGCTGCATTCTCGGCTGACTCTCCATAATCTATAAATCCACCTGGTATCGCCCAACCATAAGGCTCATTTTTTCTTCTTATTAAAACAATCTTGCCGTCAACTTCAATAATTATATCAACCGTTGGAACAGGATTTTTATAAACCTTTACAGGATAACCACATCTTGGGCATTCAATCGTATTACCATCTTCTCTTGTGGTTAGCTCTCTTTCTATCTCTTCAATCACTTTAAGCACATTCTCTTTTGCCGTTCCACCATAACTTGTCCTTGAATTTACAGCCTTTTTATAATGCAAAACATTGATTATGTCGCTCTCTATGAGCTCTGAGAATTTCTTTAGTTCTTCTATGCTTAATTCGTTTAACTTCTTATTGTTTTTTTCGGCATAGGCTACAATCTCGCCTGTTATCTTATGCGCTTCTCTGAATGGAAGTCCCTTTTTTGTCAGATAATCTGCCAAGTCTGTCGCCGTTATAAAGCCTTTCTCCAAAGCCTTCTCTAATACTTCTTCTTTTGGTTTTATCTTTGGTATAAGCCCATTTAAAACATCCAAAATGCCAAAAATTGTATCTATAGAATCAAAAAGCGACTCTTTATCTTCCTGCATATCCCTGTTGTATGTTAAAGGCAAACCCTTCATCAATGTTAAAAGTTGTATAAGATTACCGTATGTTCTTGCCGTTTTACCACGCACAAGCTCCATTGCATCGGGATTTTTCTTCTGCGGCATTATACTTGAACCCGTGCAGAATTCATCTGGCAAATCGACAAAATCAAACTCTTGAGATGAGAATATCACCATCTCTTCTGCAAACCTTGATGCATGCATTGCACAAATCGCTATATCGTTTAAAAATTCTATGGCAAAATCCCTATCCGAGACTGCATCCATTGAGTTTCTCGATATCTTTGAAAACCTAAGCTGTTCTGCAACGAATTTTCTATCTATTGGAAAACTTGTGCCAGCTAAGGCTCCACTTCCCAATGGCAAAACATCAATCCTTTTTATTGTATCCCTAAATCTCTCTTTATCTCTTTTGAACTTTTCATAGTAAGCCAAAAGATAATGAGAAAAAAGAACCGGCTGAGCATGCTGAAGATGCGTAAAACCCGGCATCACAACATCGATATACTTCTTTGCAAGCTCAACAATATTTTTTAAGAGTCTATTTAGCTTGTCTATTATCTCAATTGATGCATCCCTTAAAAATAACCTTATGTCTAAGGCTATCTGGTCGTTTCTGCTTCTTGCTGTGTGAAGTTTACCGCCAACTTTACCAACAAGCTCTATCAACTTTCTCTCTATGTTCATGTGTATATCTTCATCTTCAATACGGAACTCAAACTCGCCTTCATCAATCATGTGCTTTATTTTCCGCAGACCTTCTATGATCTTATCTGCTTCTTCGTCGGTTATAATGCCCTGCTTGGCAAGCATCTGTGCATGAACAATCGAACCTGCTATATCGTATTCGTATAATCGCTTGTCATAGCTTATTGATTCTGAAAATTTTTCCATCACATTATCTGTGGCAGATGAGAATCTTCCACCCCACAATTTCTTATTCATCGTTATCCACCCTTATAAGCAGTGCTTTATCTTTAACTATATCAAGTTTCTCTATGATTGATAAAGCTTGCTTTATGTCTGATTCCTTTGCTTTGTGGGTAAACATTATCAAAGGCACCCACTCATCTCCTTTATTTATCTGCACAACACTTTCTATGCTTATGTTGTAATCACCGAGAATGCCTGAGATTTTTGATAAAACACCAGCCTGATCTTTAACTGTAAATCTAAGATAATAACTCATCTTAAGGTCATCTATGTTTAGAATCTCTCTCTTTTTTACAAAATTGAACGGAAAAGACATCAAAGGAACCCTTAGGTTTGTCTTATTCTTTATATTTCTTGCTATGTCCATAATATCGCCAACAACGGCAGATGCAGTCGGTAGGCTTCCTGCACCCTTACCTATATAAATTGTCTCATCGTCCATATCGCATCTAACCTTTATCGCGTTAAATTCGCCGTCTGTTTTTGCAAGTATATCATCCTTCTTGATTAGTGTTGGATGAACCCTTACATCTATCTTGTCGTCTATTAATCGCGTTATTCCCAGCAATTTAATTCTATAACCGAACTCATCTGCAAACTTTATATCAAGCAGGCTTATATTTCTTATGCCTTCTGTGTAAACCTCTTTAGCAACAACATTATCTCCAAACGAGATAGAACTTAGAATTGCCATCTTATGGGCTGAATCTATACCATCAATATCAAATGTCGGATCAGCTTCGGCAAAACCTTTATCCTGCGCATCCTTTAAAACCTTATCAAACGGCAACTCCTTATTAAACATCTCGGTTAAGATATAATTACATGTGCCGTTAACTATAGCTTTTATTGAATGTATATTATTTGCAGCTAAGGATTCTTTTATGGCTTTGATTATTGGTATGCCGCCTGCAACTGCAGCTTCATAACCAACATCCACCTTCTTATCAAAAGCCTTCGAGAATATCTCATATCCAAATTCAGCAAGTAACGCCTTGTTAGCCGTTACTATGCTTTTGCCTTTCTCTATGGCTTTGAGTATAAACTCCTTTGCAAATGTCGTCCCACCAATAAGCTCAACGACTATATCTATATCATCGTCTAATAATTCTTCGTAGCTATCTGCTATCTTACCTTCAAGGAAAGGTTTTACATCGTCTTTAATGTGTTTTGCATATACCTTTTTAAGGTTTAACTCAAACCCAAGCCTTTTCTTTATTATCTCCCTATTTTCAGTCAATATCTTAACAACGCCACTTCCAACAGTACCAACACCAAGCAGACCAACATTTAGTTTTTCCATAACCACCTCTCTTCAGTAAGAGTTAGGGTTAATATAGAACATAAACCACTCCAGTGTCAACGCATTATTGTCTTATAGATCTATGCAATACTTGAATTACTTTTTAGATGTATTCTGCGTCTTATATAAAGCGTCTAAGTACTTGCTTAAGATCTTATTAAGCTTTTTCATTACTTGATCTATCTCGTCCTTCTCAAAAACAAGATGCAGATGCCTGAATTCAACGCCTTTATAGAATAAAACGCCGTTTTCTAAAGAAAAATCGTCGTCTAACAGACTTTTAAATAGCCAATCATTGGCAAATGTTTTTTCTATTCTGTCTGCAAAATAGTTTAAATCTGCAATGATTTTACTTTGATTGATATCCTTCTTCATCTTGCCACCTTCTTAAACATTCATAGCAGGCACAGATTATCAAATTTTGGTCTAAAATCAATATATTTGACTATCAACATACACTTTTGTTATAAAACCAGTGGAGAGGTGGCCGAGCGGTCGAAGGCGGCTGACTCGAAATCAGCTGTACGCATTAGGCGTACCGCGGGTTCGAATCCCGCCCTCTCCGCCAGAGTATAAGCCTATTAAAACAAAATCAGACTTGCAAATGTAGGCTAAAACGGAAAAATACCAAGAATAGGAGCGTTATTGTGAGATTTAAGCTAAATGAATACTTAGAAGATGATATAAAAAACAAAAACCATCCAAGCAGTTTTGAGACAGACAATAAATACTCAATACTAATATTAAGACTTCCCTTCATTAAGAATGGCCATGTTGATATAATTTCGTATGCATTTCTAATAGATGAGAAAGATAGCGTTTACATCTTTGACAGAAAAAACAAAGAGTTCGAAATTCTTGGCGATTTTTCTCAATTGCACAACTTCTTGGATTTAAGAGTCGATAAAATCCTATCCAAGCTAAATACCCTTCATACCCAGATTGCAGAATTGGAAGACAACTTATACGAAAATGATTTTGATAAAAGCTTTACTGATAAATGGCTAAAACTAAAAAAAGAGATTACTTTAATGGAAAGGCTTATGAAAAACGCCATTGTAGCGTTTGAAAGGTTTTTAAGATTTTACAAAAACAAAGTAGATAATTTTGCTTATGCCGACCTTAAAGAACACTTCCAAAGAGCCCTTGAGTTTGCCAAAGATGCCGCAGAAAAGTTAGACTATTTATACGAGTTTTACAGGGCAAAACAGGACGAAAAAATGAATAGAATAATGTTCATCTTAACCCTTATATCTGGAATATTTTTGCCACTTACATTAGTTACCGGATTCTTTGGTATGAATACAGGCGGCCTACCATTTGCAAATGACCCACAAGGAACCATTAAAGCAGCAATCATAGGTGTTATTATGGAGATTCCTATTGTCTTTATAGTATGGAAAAATATGAAAAGATAACAACAAAGCTCAAACCCTTAAGCCACAAAAACCTTAATCTTTAACCACCATAATACCCTTTATATGGGAAAAGCTATTTAGATTAAGAAAAATGGCGGAGAGGGAGGGATTCGAACCCTCGGTGCAGGTTTTAGCCCACACACTCGCTTAGCAGGCGAGCGCCTTCAGCCAGCTCGGCCACCTCTCCAAAAAATAAATGGCGGAGGAGGTAGGATTCGAACCCACGGTACCCTTGCGGGTACAACGGCTTTCAAGGCCGCCGCCTTAAGCCAGACTCGGCCACTCCTCCGTCGCTGAAATAAATAACACATTTACCTGCATTTTTCAAGTGCTAACTAAAGCATTTTTACTATTTTATAATCGGTTGTTCTCAGTGCTGGTTTAAATCCAGCTTTTCTTATGCATCTTGCTATCTCATCGACCGAAGCCTGCGCTCTAAAGCCAGCCTGTCTCATCACATTCTCTTCAATAAGCATACTGCCCATATCGTTTGCACCAAAATGCAGCGCCACTTCTCCAACATCTTTGCCTTGAGATGCCCAAGAAGCTTGAATATTATCAAAATTATCAAGGTAAATTCTTGCTATAGCAACAATTTTCAGATAATCAATACCGCTTACGCTTCTTTTTACCCTTTTTCCCAATTCGTTATTCTCTTTTTTAAAGTCCCAAGCTATAAACGCACTAAAGCCGCAAGTTTTATCCTGAAGCTGTCTAATTCTATCCAAATGCTCAATTATATCTTCTTCTGTCTCTATATGTCCAAACATCATTGTTGCCGTTGTTTTTATGCCATGTTTGTGTGCTTTTTCCATTATCTCAAGCCATCTGTCTGTGCTTATCTTCTTTGGTGAAATCTCTTTTCTTACCCTTTCTGTTAGAATTTCAGCACCACCGCCGGGCATAGTCGTTAATCCTGCGTTTTTTAAATCTTCAAATACTTCATCAACGCTTTTTTGAGCAATCTTACACATAAGGTCTATCTCAGGTGGTGAAAACGCATGAACATGAACGCTGCTTTTTGATAATTCCCTTACCAGATCAAGATAATAGGAATAAGGCAAATCAGGATTTAGTCCACCCTGGATTAAAGCCGTTGTTATACCTTTACTTTGTGCTTCTTCTATCTTTTTAATCAGATCGTCTATACTCAAAGTGTAAGCATCTTTATCATCCTTTCTTCTGTAAAACGCACAAAACGAGCAGCCGACATAACAGATATTCGTATAGTTTATATTCGTATCAAGTATAAAAGTAACTATATCCGTTGGATGTTTTTTGAATCTTATCCTATTTGCCAGCCTGCCAAGTTCTAAAAAATCACCATTTTTTAAAAGCTTAACGCCTTCTTCTGGGTTAATTCTTTCGAAATTTTCTATCTTTTCGTATATTTTTTCCATCAATTGAACACCTCTATCTCGTTGTATAAGGCATCCCTTTCAACAGGAACAAAACCTGCATTCTTTATTAAATTTACCATCTGCTCTTTTGCTAAACCCAATGGGCTTTTTGCTCCTGCTGCATGAGTTACCCTTTCCTGACCTATTGTTCCATCTATATCATCTGCACCAAAGTGAAGACCAATCTGGCCTATTTTTGGCGATAACATCACCCAGTAAGCTTTTATGTGTGGGAAGTTGTCCAGTATTATTCTTGAGAGAGCAAGCACTTTTAACTCTTTTACGGCATCCACCTTTTCAATCTTACCTTCAAGCGGCGTGTTAGCAGGATGAAAACTCAACGGTATGAAACATAAAAAGCCAGGGTGTTCTTCCTGTAACTTCCTTAATTTAAATAGATGGTCGATAATTTCATCGTCTGTCTCTATATGACCAAAAAGCAGCGTTGCATTTGTCGGTATGCCTAACTTGTGTGCTATTGCGTGAACTTCAGCCCACTTCTCATACGGTATCTTATTTGGATATAGTTTTTTTCTTACCCTTTCTGAAAATACTTCAGCACCACCACCAGGCATTGAATCAAGTCCTGCCTTTTTTAACTCTTTTAACACACCTTCATAATCAAGACCTGAAAGCTTAGAAAAATAGTCAATCTCAACAGCAGTAAAGGCCTTGACATTAACATTAGGGAAATGCTTTTTTATGCTTGAAACCATATCAAGATAGTAAGAAAATGGCTTTGTCGGATGAAGACCACCAACGATATGCACTTCCCTTATGCCTTCTGGCATCTTTGCTATCTCTTCAATTATATCGTCAATCTCCATCGTGTATGCGTCTGGCTCATCTCCATTTCTATAGAACGCACAGAATTTGCATTTTGATATGCAAAGATTTGTGTAATTAATGTGTTTATTGAAAACAAAATAGACCTTTTTGTCTGTTTTTTTAAATTTTATACTCCTTGCAAGCTTACCAATCTCTATTAAATCGTTGCTTTTTAAAATTTTTCTTGCATCTTCAAAGTCTATCGGTTGATTGTTATCTATCTTCTCTTTAATCTCTCTTAAATCACTCATTTATAAACTTCTCCACCTGTTTTAAAATTGTATCCTTTATTCTATTGAGATTGTCTTCTGTATCTGCCTCAAACCTTAAAACCAATACAGGTTGCGTATTGCTTGCCCTTAGAAGTCCAAACCCATATTCTGTTTTAAACCTTATGCCATCTATTGTATCTATTCGTACTATATTTAGTTGATCCTTGTTTTCTTCAAGATACGCCTTCGTTTTCTCTATAACCTTCTGCTTTTTATCTTCTGGGCAGTCTATCCTTATCTCTGGTGTGTTGTAAACCTTCGGTAGGCTATTTTTCCACTTTATAAGGTCTAACTTCTCCCTTGTTATTATCTCAACAAGTCTTAGTGATACATAAATTGCATCATCATAGCCAAAATACCTATCACCCATAAAGATATGTCCGCTCATCTCTCCAGCTAATGGTGCATTCTCTTCTTTCATTTTTGCCTTTATAAGAGAGTGTCCCGTCTTATACATTATCGGCTTGCAGCCTATCTCTTCCATCTTTTTAAATATGGCATCAGAACATTTAACATCTGCAACGACCTTAACACCCTTTTGGGTTTTTGCTAAATCTTCAGCAAGAAGAAGCAGAAGCTGGTCGCCCCACAAAATATCTCCATTCTTTAAAACAACACCTATCCTATCACCATCTCCATCATATCCTATGCCCACATCGTAATCTTCTTCGGCTAAAACCCTTTTTAAGTCAACCAGATTTTTCTCAACTGTTGGATCTGGATGATGATTGGGAAAGTTGCCGTCTGGTTCTATATACAAACCCTTAGTCTCATATCCCAAACTTGTAAATATGTCATATGCCACAAATCCTGCAACGCCGTTTCCAGCATCAAGGACAACCTTAGGTTTTTCTTCTATATCCTTTAGATAACCAAACTGAATCATCATAAACTCTTTGTACTTTGTAAGTATATCTACTTCTTCGATTAACTCTTTGGCTTTGCAGTTTTCATCTATATTTATATCCTTCATTATCTCGTATATCTCTTGGATCTGAGAACCAAAAATCGTATTTGTCTTTACAGAAAGCTTAAAGCCGTTGTATTCGGAAGGGTTATGGGATGCCGTTATCATAATGCCACCATCAACATCAAGATTAAAAAGAGAAAAGTACTGAACAGGCGTTGGCACCATTCCTATATTTAAGACTTCAATATTTTCGCAGTTCAACCCTTTACTTAAAGCCTTTAAGATCTCAACAGAAGAGTTCCTTGCATCATATCCAACACTTATTCTGCCTTTTTGTATATTCAACTTCTCCTTTAAAAATTTACCAAAAGCAACACCCAATCCGAAGGCAAACTTTTTATCTATGGTTTTGTTCCATATCCCTCTTATGTCGTATTCACGAAAAACGCTTTTATCTACTTTCATACTTTCCTCCGATAGAAAATTTCAAAGACAATATTACATAAAGCCATATTTTTTTCAAATATTAAAGTCCACCAAAAAAGAGAAATCGGCAATATCAAGATAAACAAAGGCAAAAACATTTTAACATTTCCTTTGCAAGATTAAGTAAATATTTCAATATTTAGAAATATTCTTTATCGAAGTTAACAAACGGATAAAAAACTTTATTGACACTTCATTTGTTTTTGGTTATACTGGAACACGAAAAATATTATAGGAGGGTGTTCAAATGCGCGACAAGCTGGAAGAACTCAAAAAACTCGAAGAGCAAGCAGAGTTGGGTGGTGGTTTAGACCGTATCGAGAAGCAGCATGCTCAGGGTAAATTAACTGCCCGTGAGAGAATTAAGTTGTTGCTTGACGAAGGTAGCTTTGTTGAGCTGGACAAGTTTGTTGTTCACAGATGCACAGACTTTGGAATGGAAAAGAAAAAAATCTTAGGCGATAGTGTCGTTACGGGTTATGGAACGATTGACGGAAGGCTTGTTTTTGTATTTAGTCAGGACTTTACCGTATTTGGTGGTTCTTTAAGTGGTGCTCATGCTAAGAAAATCTGCAAGATAATGGATCTGGCAGCAAAGGTTGGCGCACCTGTTATCGGACTTAACGATTCTGGTGGTGCAAGGATTCAAGAAGGTGTTGAATCTTTGGCTGGTTATGCAGACATCTTCTTAAGGAATGTTTTAGTATCAGGTGTGATTCCGCAGATTTCAGTAATAATGGGTCCAACGGCTGGTGGTGCTGTTTATTCACCTGCTGTTACAGACTTCACTATTATGGTTAAAAATACAAGCTTTATGTTCATTACAGGTCCTGATGTTATTGAAGCTGTTACAGGCGAGAAAATAACAAAGGAAGATTTGGGTGGTGCTGAAGTTCACACAACAAAAACGCAGGTTGCTCACTTTGCAGCAGAAAATGACGAAGATGCATTGATGTTAGTAAGAGAGCTTCTGCAGTTTATACCACAGAACAATATGGAAGATCCACCATACAAACCAACAGACGATCCACCAAACAGAAGAGAAGAATCCATCTATGATTTGGTTCCAGCCGATCCAAATAAACCATACAACATAAAAGACTTAATCAAAAAGGTTGTTGATGATAATTACTTCTTTGAGATTCAGGAGAATTATGCAAAGAATATCGTTATCGGTTTTGCAAGATTGGGCGGAAGAAGTGTAGGTATTGTTGCAAATCAGCCACAGTTCTTCGCTGGTGCATTGGATTACAAAGCAGCCATTAAAGCCGCAAGATTCGTAAGATTCTGCGACGCTTTCAATATTCCTATTATAACATTCGAAGACCAGCCAGGATATATGCCAGGTGTTGCTCAAGAGCACAACGGCGTTATCATTCACGGTGCAAAACTGCTTTATGCATACGCTGAAGCTACAGTTCCAAAGATTACACTAATCGTAAGAAAGGCATACGGTGGCGCATACGATGTTTTAGGTTCTAAACACTTCAGGGCTGACATCAACTATGCTTATCCTATTGCTGAAGTTGCAGTTATGGGACCTGATGGTGCCGTTAACATTCTTTATAGAAAAGAGCTCGCAGAAGCTGAAAATCCTGTCCAAAAGAAAGCAGAGCTTGTCCAGATGTATAGAGATAAGTTCGCTAATCCTTATGTTGCTGCTGGATTGGGTTATATCGATGAGATTATTGATCCAGCAGATACAAGGCTTAAACTCATTCAGGCACTTGAAGTAACCAAGAACAAGAGAGAATCCAATCCACAAAAGAAACACGGAAACATTCCGCTATAAAGATAGGAGGCAAACATGTCTAAGTATAAAGAGTTTAAAAAGGTTCTGATAGCCAACAGAGGAGAAATAGCCATCAGGGTTGCCCGTGCCTGTAGAAAAATGGGCATTGAGACCGTTGCTGTCTATTCCGAAGCAGACAGAAATGCATTACATGTAAGGTATGCAGATGAAGCATACTTTATAGGTCCACCTGCACCTGCTGAATCTTATTTAAATATTGATAAAATCGTCGAAGTTGCCGTCAAGTCCGGTTGTGATGCAGTTCACCCGGGATATGGTTTTTTAAGTGAAAATTCAGAGTTTGTTAAAGCATGTGAGAAAGCTGGCATAACATTTATAGGTCCTAACACAGAATCAATGTATATCTTGGGTGATAAGACAAGAGCAAGACACAAGATGATAGAAGCTGGTGTCCCTGTTGTGCCGGGAACCAAAGATCCTGTTGAAAGCCTTGAGCATGCTTTAAAGGTTGCCGAAGAAGTTGGCTATCCAATAATGTTTAAGGCTTCAGCTGGTGGTGGCGGTAAGGGAATGAGACTTATTCGCTCAGCTGAAGAGTTTAAAGAAGTTTACGATTTAGCAAAAGGTGAAGCCTTAAGTGCTTTTGGCGACGACAGAATGTATATTGAAAAAGCAATAGAAAAACCAAGACATGTTGAGATTCAGATTGCAAGAGATAAACACGGAAATGCAATTCATCTGTTCGAAAGGGAATGTTCAATTCAGAGAAGACATCAAAAGGTTATAGAAGAATCCCCATCTATGGCAATTAACGACGAAGTAAGACAGAAGATGGGCGAAGCTGCTATTAGAGCCGTTGCAGCAGCTGGTTATGACAGTGTTGGAACGGTTGAATTCTTGGTCGATAAGGATATGAACTTCTACTTCCTTGAAGTTAACACAAGGCTTCAGGTTGAGCACCCTGTTACAGAGATGGTAACAGGAATTGACATTGTTAAGCTTCAGATAGAGATAGCAGAAGGTAAACCTATTCCGTTTAAACAGGAAGATATAAAGCAGGTTGGACATGCTATAGAATGTAGAATTTATGCAGAAGACCCAGACAACAACTTTATGCCTTCACCAGGAACCATAACGGGATTAAGAATGCCTGGTGGTCCTGGAGTTAGGGTTGACAGCGGTGTCTATTCAAGAGGCGAAGTGCCACTTTACTATGACCCAATGGTGGCAAAGCTGATAGTATGGGATACAGACAGAGAAAACGCTATAGCAAGAATGAAGAGAGCTTTAAGAGAATTTGTAGTTAAAGGCATAAAAACAACAATCCCATTCCATCAGAAGGTTTTAAGAAACGAAAGCTTTATAAAAGGTGATATAAGCACAGACTTTATAGATAAAGAAGTCTTAGCAGAGCCACAAAAGAGAGAAGGCTCTGTTGAAGTAGCCATCGCTGCAGCAGCAATCAAGGAGTATCTAAGAGAGAAAGAGTTGGCAAGAAAGGCTCTCGAGTTCAAAGAGACCTGCTCTTATGGCAGTCCGTGGAAGGAAGCTGGAAGAAGAGCAGCTATGTATGGTGTTAGCTTTGGCGATATTTATAAATATTCAACCTAAAAAGGAAGGAGTAGTAAGATGTATATAGCAACACTTGATAATGTTGAATACAAAGTTGAAGTTAAAGAGTTGGGTGATGACAAATACGAAGTTATAATCGATGATAAGTCTTATATAGTTGATGCCCAGCTGACAGAAACAAGTGTATATTCTCTGATAGTTAACGGAAAGTCATTTGAGGTCGATTTAGATTACAAAGACGGTGTATATCATGTTCACAACGAAGGCGACCTGTTCAAGATCGAAGTAATGGATGAACTAAAGAAGAGAATGCTTGAAAAACGCGGTGGCGGTGGTGGCCTTGAAGGCGCATACACCGTCAAAAGCGAAATGCCTGGTAAGGTTATTGAAGTTAAAGTTAAGGTTGATGATGAAGTTAAAGAAGGCGATGTGCTTCTGATTCTTGAATCTATGAAGATGCAAAATGAGATAAAATCTCCAAAAGACGGTAAAGTTACTGAAGTCTTTGTCGAAGATGGCGAGACAATTGAAGCTGATGCAAAACTCGTAACAATCGAGTAAAATTAACCAAAGGGCAGGAGACTCAAAACCTGCCCTTTTTATTTTTTTAAGGTTCAAACACTGCCACAGGTTTAAATTTTGCGTTTCTTACTTCCCTTAATACAACAGTTCTCTTAACGATACCATCTTTTATTATAATCTTTCCTGTGATACCATAAAATGTTGTGTTTCTTATGAATTGAGCAACACTTTTTGGATCTTCGCCAACTTTCTCTATGGCTTTTACAAGCAGTAAATATGCATCTGCTGCCAAAGCTTCTGGTGAATCTGGAAGTCTATTATATCTCTTCTTAAATAGAGAGATAAACTTTTTGCTCTCCTCTGACTGTGGAATTAACGGGTCAAAATCATCTGCAAAAATCAAACCTTCAGCTGATGCACCTGCTATCTTTATCAGTGCATAAGAAGATGCTGCAGAACCAGCATACAAAGCCGTTTTACACCTTATTGCCTTTAGTTCCCTTAATATCAAGGCTATGGACGAATAATAAGTGGTAAAATAAACAAAATCAGGATTTAAGCTTTTTATCTGCGTTGCAAGCACACTAAAATCTGTATCAGAAGAAGATATGTAAAACACCCTTTTTATCTTCCCGCCAAGAAGTTTGAAATGGTTTAAAAACTCTTTTGTAAGGTCAACGGAATAGTCCTGGTTTAGATCTTCTATTATCACACCAGTGCGTTTGCCAGATGAGAATATGTAATCTGCCATAATCTTTGCTTGCTGGGCGTTTCCAAAACAGACTCGGGATGCAAATTTACTTTTTTGGGTTAGACCTTTAGCATTTGCCGTCGGTATAACATCAACAACACCATTCTTGTCAAAAATTGGCAAAGCCGATAATGCCGCAAAGCTTGCAACAGGCCCTATAACAAACTTTACACCTTCATCTATAAGCTTTTCTGCTGCAAGTGCTGCAGATTCAGGTTTACTTGCCACATCTTCAAGCATAAGCTGAATTTTTTTACCATTAACACTATCAATTATTTCATGTGCTATTCTTATGCCCTGCCATTCTATCCTGCCCCATGCTGCAACAGGTCCTGTCATTGAGAGATAAACCCCAATCTTTATTGTCGATTCTGCCATTGACCTTACAGAGAATGACAATATAAAAATCAGCAAAAAGAGAAATAAGGTAAGTTTTTTCATGCTCCCTCCTTACTCCCTTTGAGATAGATAGTATAGTTGGTCGAATATCTTGCCTTTTAGCTCTATATCGTTGGTATTCTTTAGTATGTATTCAAGTATGGCTTCTGCTTTATCAAAGTTGCCAAGCAGCTCATACCCAATAGCAACATCATACATCAGCCTATAGTCTAAGTTGTGTTTAAGCATCTTTTCAAGTTCTGCTTCAGTAAAGCTTCCAGACTGAAGAGCATCTAAAAATTTCTCAACATCCTTCCCTTTTGTTTTGGGTTTTAATATCTCAACCTTAAATGTAAATGGGTGCGGGAAAAAGTCTTTTATAAATGCGTCTGCTATCTTCTCTGCTTGGGTTTTTTGAATGTATTTTATCTCGTCTTTTGAAACCTTATATAGTGGCTGGCTGCTGTTGTATAAAATACTATTTATGCTTGAACAGGCATCGACTAAATCGCTTTTTGTATATACCTTCTTAAATACATCAACATTCAAGGTTGCAGTCGTTGTTATGGTGGTTCTCTGACAATTTATGTATCTATATAGTGGCTTACATCTTTCTTGAATCTGATAGATTTTGTTCTTATACAGATAATAACCTTGCGGATTTTTTAAAGAGTGCGAGATGTGATAGTAAAGTTTGCTTGATATTTTATCTTCCTTTGAACAGAACACAAGGCCATTTCTTGCAACACAGGTTGCAGCAAAATATTCACATCTCGGCGTATCTTTATAATCAATCTTAACCCTTTTTTTGTAATTTAGCGTATTGATGCCAGATTCAACCTTCCCTGAAACAGTGCAAACTTTACCCACTCTCTTTATAAGAAAGCCATTTGAAAGCAACTTTTTGTATATAAAGCTTTTTAAACCCACATTATCGCCTTTTATCTGACCAATCTTAACCGTTTTACATGTAAGGTTCTTATAGTTTCCCTTTTTTATCATCTTAACTTTAACCGTCTCTGTTGTGCACGAAGAGACCAAAAACAGCATTATCAAAACAAGGATTAGTCTCATTTTACCCTCCTTCGTTTAGCTTCTCTTTTATTATCTCTGCAATCCTTCTGCTTATACCCTTCACTTTAGTTAGCTCTTCTATGTCAGCTTCCCTTAGTCTATCAATATTGCCAAATTTTTCAAATAAAGCCTTCTTTCTTTTGGGACCTATGAATTCTATTCTATCCAAAGCACTTGCAAGCACATACTCTTTTCTCTTTTTTCTATGATAACTTACAGCAAACCTGTGCGCTTCATCCCTAAGTTTTTGAAAAAATTTAAGCAGATCGTCGTCTATCTCAATCATACCTTCTTCTGAATAAATCTTATCAGCTACATCACCCAAAGAACGCTTCGATAATCCATCTATTTTTTCTTTTGCTATACCCAAGACAACTATATCAGAAAATATCCTTTTTACCGCTTTAACCTGGACTATCCCACCATCAACAAGAACGATATCTGGCAATTTTGATGAGCTTTTAATAAGCAACTTTCTATGTCTGTTTAACATCTCTTCCATAGCTTCACTTTCGTATTTTGAGTTAAGCTTGTATCTTCTATACATCTGTTTATCAAATCCATTAATACCGTATCTAACCACGCCGCCAACGACATTTTCAAAGTTTATATGCGATATATCCGCAACATCTATCGCATGCGGCATCTTTATAAGCCCAAATCTATCCTTTAGTTTTGATAGAATTCTTATATTCTCTGAGAATTGATTTAGATGTATCTGAAGGTTTAGTTCTGCATTCTTAACTGCCATATCAAGCAGTTTTTTTCTCTTGCCCTTTTTGGGTATGACAATCTGAACATTTTTCACAGTAGAGATGGCTTTGGCTAAAGTGTCTGAATCTGTTATGTTATGGGTTATTATTGTATCGGGTATCACCTGAGACGATGCAAGATAGTATTGTGTTATAAAATCTTCAACAAACTCTCTATCCAACCTTGTCTGATAGAAGAAAAAACTTCTGCCGCCTGTTATATTTGAAAATCTTATACTCATCACATAGGCACAGACAATGCCGTTTTTTTCTGCAAATGCTACAACATCACAAAAATCTTCGTCTATTTCGCTTACGGTCTGCTTATTTTCAAGTAATTCTATCGCCTTTAGCTTATCCCTTAATTCAATAGCCTTTTCAAAATTTAACTCTTCAACGCACTTATCTATTTCACTTTTTAGCTTTTTTTTGATTTTTGACGGGTTTGTTAAAATCTCCCTTATTTCGTCTATAAGCTTTAAATATTCATCCCTGCTTATTGCACCTATGCAGGGTGCTGTGCATTTTCCCATCTGGTAATAGATGCATGCCCTATCCGATCCCTGACATTGAGAATCATTCTTCTGAATAATCTTAAACGACGATTTCAGCAACTTAACAAGTGTTCTTAGCTTATCAACAGGCGTTATAGGCCCAAAGTAAAAATCACCCTTTTGCTTTATCCTTCTTACGATTGAAAGTCTCGGGAATTTTTCAGAATAACTTATGCGCAGATAAGGATAGCTTTTATCATCCCTTAAAACTATGTTGTAAGGTGGTCTATGCTCTTTTATTAGGTTTGATTCAAGAAGCAATGCTTCAAGTTCACTGTTTACGACGATAATCTCAACCGATGATGCCTCGCCAACAAGCGACACCTTAAACATATCCAATTCTGAAGGCTTTAGATAGCTTTTTAGCCTATCCCTTAACGATTTCGCCTTACCTATATATAAAATCTCATCGTCTTCGGATTTTATGATGTAAACGCCCGGCTGCTTTGGTATCTCCTTTATAAGCCTGTGGTCTTTGAATAGATCAACTCTCATTTATAAAAAACGGCAAGCCAGACAGCAGGCTTTGAAGTATATTCTACCCTGTGAAGTTCGTGTGGTTTGATGATTAAATAATCGCCTTTTTTGAGTTTTACTCTACCCTTCTCTTTAAAGAACAGTTCAGCTTCACCTTCAAGCAGTAAAACAAATTCATACTCATCCTGGTCATAAAAGAAACCTTCGCAAGACTTCTGGCCGTTTGAGATAATCCTTTCTATCCTGACATATTCGCTTTTTGCTATCGTTTCAAAAATCTCTTCGTCTGCAAGCCTTATATTTTCAAATACATTCATCTTTCCAGCCAAACACAGAACCGAAAAACTCATCGTTGCTCTTTTTTAAGGTCGTTCTATCGATATCTATAATGTCGTTTATGATTAGTTTATCTGCTATAGTCTTTCCTATTATGCTAAAATCAAGCCCCACAGTGTCGCACAACTCTTTTAGCTTATCGGAATTGTCCGTCTCAACGATTATAACGCCTTGCGTCTCACTAAATAGATAAAAATCGGCTCTGTTTTTTATATCAAGATTAACTTTTGCTCCCGTTTTTCCTTTTAAAACCATCTCAGCCAGGCAGACTGCTATGCCACCCTCTGATACATCATGCGCAGATAAGATATATCCCTTCTGGATTGCTTCAACCATGACACTTCTGAGTTTTTTATGAATTTCGTAATCTATCTTTGGCAATTTGCCTTCTATTTTGCCGTATATCCATTTCAGATAGGCAGAACCGCCAAGTTCCTTCTCTTCTATTTTGCCAAGCATACAGATATCGCTACCCACCTTTTTAAAACCGATACTTGCAGCGTTTAATGGTTTGTTGATTATTCCAACCATGCCGATTGACGGCGTTGGAAGTATATTTTTGCCGCTTGTCTCATTATAAAAGCTTACATTTCCACTAACAACAGGCACTTCCATAGTTTCGCAAGCCTTTTTTAGGCCTTCGATTGACTCTTTGAACTGCCACATAATCTCTGGGTTTTCTGGATTTCCAAAGTTTAAGCAATCTGTTAATGCTATCGGTTCTGCACCTGTTGTTATGAGATTTCTATATGCTTCCAAAAATGATAACTGACTGCCTTTGTTGGGATTTAAAAATACATATCTTGGATTTACATCAATCGTTGCAGCAACGCCTTTTTTTGACTCTTTAACCCTTATAACGGCAGCATCGCTTCCTGGTCTTAAAATCGTATTCGTCTGAACGGTGGCATCATACTGCTCGTATAGTGGCTCTTTATTTGCAAATTCAGGACTTTTTATAAGCTTTAGCAGAACACTATTGTAATCGTCAGGCTCTTTTATCGAATCAAAATCAAAATTTTCTTTCTCTTTTATGTATGCTGGTTCTTTTGTCTCTCTGTTATAAATCGGCGCGTTTGAGACCATAAGTTCAACATCTATATCGGCAACAAGCTTGTTTTCGTAAAACAATCTTATTCTCTTTGTGTCGGTTACCTTGCCTATAACTTCAGCGTCAAGATTCCACTTCTTAAATATTTTTTTGACTTCTTCTTCCTTGCCTTTTTTGGCAATAACAAGCATCCTTTCTTGTGATTCAGACAGCATTATCTCACTTGGCGTCATCTTCTCTCTTGTTGGCACTTTGTCTAAGTATAAGTCAAGCCCGACGCCGCCTCTATCTGCCATCTCAAATGAACTTGAAGTTAAACCTGCTGCGCCCATATCTTGAATACCTTCAATTATATCTTTATCCATCAATTCAAGGCATGCTTCAATCAAAAGTTTTTCTGTAAACGGATCACCCACCTGAACTGCAGGCCTTTCTTCTTCTGCATTCTCATCAAAGGAGTTTGACGCCATTGTCGCACCGTGAATCCCATCTTTGCCTGTTTTTGAACCAACATAAAAAACAGGATTGCCCACACCCTTTGCAACACCTAAAAAAATCTTATCCTTTTTGCCTATGCCAAGCGTAAATGCGTTAACAAGATTGTTTGTATTGTATGATTCATCAAAAAATGTCATACCACCAACAGTAGGCACACCAACACAGTTGCCGTAATCACCTACCCCACGCACAACACCGTCTATCAAATATTTTGTTCTTGGGTATTCGATTGAACCAAAAAACAGACCGTCAAGATTCATCACAGGCCTTGCACCCATCGTAAAAACATCCCTTAAAATACCACCAACACCAGTTGCTGCACCTTGATATGGCTCTATAAAGCTTGGATGATTGTGTGATTCCATTTTAAAGACGGCAACAAAGCCATCGTCTATATCTACAACACCAGCGTTTTCACCAGGCCCAATAACCACCCTTTTGCCTTTTGTGGGTAACTTTTTCAGATGAATCTTTGAAGACTTATAGCTGCAGTGCTCACTCCACATAGCAGATGCTATTTCAAGCTCTATATCTTTGGGTTCTCTGCCCAATTTTTCTTTTAGTAATTCATACTCTTCTATCTTCAAACCTATGGCGTTTAGTTTCTCTTCAAGATTCATTTTTCCTCCCTTTTTATCATATCTTCCATTGCTTTTAGATAGATTCTGCTATTTGGCGTAATTATGCCAGTTTTTGGGTCAAAAAATAGAATTTCCTTTTCACAGAAAACATCAATTATTGGGGTTACTCTTTCTTGAATGTCCAATTCTTTCGTGTCAAAATTAAAGTTACCATTCTTGAGTATCTCCTTTGCTACTTCATAAAACAGCTCCACCCCATTTTCGGGTAAATTATATTTCTTTTTGTTTCTCAGTATTTCCATTATCTGCATTTTTGCATCTAACTTTTCTTTTTCTAAGTACTCTTTTAATTTGTTGATTGAGTCTTCCGGCTTTATATATGTATAAAGTTTTAAAAGGAAGGCTATCGTTGTTCCATAATAATCTATAATAATTTCTATCTGTTTATCACTGTATCCTAAATCTTTAAGAAACTTTCTTGCTATATCTTCTTCGGGATGCTCTATCAACTTGAAATCACTTGTAATCTTTAGTTTTGCATCATTATAAATTCTATTCAGAAATATCGTATTGCTTGTGAGTATAACAACATGCGATAGGTGAGTCTCTTTGGTTAGTCTTACACAAAAATTGAGAAACTCTTTCAATAGTTCTTTCTCGCCATTAATGTATATATCTTCAAGCACCTGTATCTCATCAATTATAAAAATCTTTTTCTTCTTTATTTTCTCAAACTGTCTGATTAGTTCGACAAACAGATTTATTCTTCTTTCTTTTATCTTTTTTAGTGTTTTTGCTTCTAATTTGAATATCTTTAAGTCATAGGTTCTGTTTAGTTCAGTTTCTGTCTCGTCTTTTGCTTCTTCAAAAAAGGAATAAATAAAATTTTCGTAGGTTGCAAGAACAGTTCCTCTTAAATTTAAGTAGTTTATCCAGTATTCTTTGTCATTTAGTTCTTTTTCTATTACATACTCTATCAATGTTGTTTTGCCTGTTGATTTGGGACCGTAAATAAACAGGATTCTTTGTGGCGTCTCTTTGAAGTACTCTTTTAAAAAATTTATCTCTTCTTCTCTGTCAATAAACGGAGAATCCCT
>CAYTZD010000007.1:0-4744 GCA_964442345.1 uncultured Hippea sp.
ATAGATTAGCTTTTATAGGTTGATTTAGGATAAGATCCCAAGATTTTTAAGAATACGGTTAGTGGCTCTATCTTGGAAAGTGCATCCTGAAGTTTTTTATCCTGTATATGTCCTTCGACATCGACATAAAAGATGTATGAGAAGCTTTTCTGCCTTGATGGACGGGATTCTATGCGTGTTAGGTTGATTTTGTTGTCGTAGAATGGTTTTAATATCTCATACAGTGCGCCAACCTTGTCCCTTATAGAGAACATAAACGATGTCTTATCGTTGCCTGTGGGTTTGGGTATATTTTTGCCTATAACAAGAAAGCGCGTTGTGTTGTTTGTTTTATCTTCTATGCCACTTGCCAAGATGTTTAGATTGTAGATTTCGCTTGCGGCCTTACTTGCTATGGCTGCAGCTGAGCTATCCTTCTCTGCTATCTTGGCTGCTTTGGCTGTTGAGACTGTTTCAAATAGTGGAACATTGGGCAGATGCTTTTTTAGCCAGCTTTTGCACTGACCAAGAGCATTAGGATGAGAGTATATTGCCTTTATCTCTTGTAAGGTTTTTGCCTTTGAGAGAAGGTTATGATGAATATCTATGTAGATTTCAGAGACTATCTTTACATTTGAGTTCGTAAACATATCAAGCGTGTAATGAACAACGCCTTCTATGGAGTTTTCAATCGGAACAACACCAAAATCTGCCCTCTCTGTTTCGACATCCATAAACACATCTTCAATTGACTCTTCGGCTATGTAATGCAAGGAGAGACCAAATCGTTCAATCGCCGCTTGATGCGTAAAAGTGGCTTCAGGGCCTAAATAGCTGATGGTTAAAGGTTCTTCAAGTCTGATTGATGCGCTCATTATCTCTCTGAATATGTTTTTTAGGCTTTTCTTGGGAAACTCTCCGTTGGGCAGTTCTTCAATCATCTTGTATATCTTTGCTTCCCTGTCAGGAGAATAGAAGGGCAAGCCGCTTTTTTGTTTTAGTCTGCCTACTTCCTTTACTAAAACGGCACGCTCGTTTAAGAGTTTTATTATTTGCTTGTCTATGTCGCTTATACCTTTTCTTAACTCTTCAAGTCTTATAGAAACTGCGTCGTCATTTTTCTCCATTTTTCCCATCTCTTCTGAATGAGTTTTTTCTTTGAAAGTCCAAGTAGTTCTTCAAAACTTCTCAAAATAAACCCTTTTACATTTTCTGCTATCTTATCGTAATCCCTGTGAGCGCCACCCAAAGGTTCTTCTATTATCTCATCGATTACACCAAGTTCGTATAAGTCTTTTGCGCCTATTCTCATTGCTTCTGCAGCATCGATGGAATGTTCTGTATCGCGCCAAAGGATTGATGAGCAGCCTTCTGGTGATATAACGCCATATATTGAAAACTGCAACATTCCAACCTTATCGCCTGCTGCAATAGCCAAAGCACCACCAGAGCCACCTTCACCTGTTATAATAACCACGATTGGCACTTCTGTCTCAAACATCGTTTTTAGGTTTGTGGCTATGGCTTCGGATTGGCCTCTCTCTTCTGCGCCAATGCCTGGGTATGCTCCGGGTGTATCAACAAATGTTACAATAGGTATGTTAAACTTCTCTGCAAGCTTCATTATGCGTTGAGATTTTCTATAACCTTCGGGATTTGCCATACCGAAGTTTCTATAAAGGTTATCTTTTGTATTTTTGCCTTTCTGATGTCCTATGATTGCAACCCTTTGTCCGTCTATATAACCAAAGCCTGTAACGATTGCTTTATCGTCTGCAAACCTTCTATCGCCATGAATTTCAGTAAAATCGTCAACAATTCTTTCGACATAATCCAATGTATATGGTCTGTTTGGATGTCTTGCTATCTTTATTATCTTGTCTATGGAGAGATTTTCAAATTCCCTTTTTAGTATCTCGTTCTTTTTCTCTTCGAGTCTTTTTATCTCATCAAGAACATCTATGTTGCGCTCTTCAGCCATCTTTTTGAGATTGGCTATCTGCTCTTCTATCTCATAGATGGGCTTTTCAAAATCCAAGGTAAACATTGAAAGCCCCCTTATTGCTCTTTGTTTAGCTCAAATGCATCGTGCAATGCCCTTACTGCAAGTTCTGTATATTTTTCATCTATTAGGCAAGAAACCTTTATCTCTGATGTTGTAATTGCCCTTATGTTTATATTTTCTTTTGCTAAGGTGTTAAACATCTTTGCTGCAACACCTGGATGCGAACGCATACCAACACCAACAATAGATACCTTTGCCACATCTTTATTTATGCTTACTTCGCCAGCATTTAGCTCTTTTGCTAAGTTCTGAAGTATCTCAAATGCCTTATCTGCGTCATCCCTTGGGACAGTGAAGGATATATCGGTTGTTTTACCGTCATCGCTAACATTCTGGACAATCATATCAACATTTATGTTGTTTTTGGCTATCTCGTCGAATATCTTTGCTGCAACGCCCGGTTCATCTTTAACCTTGTTTATCTTAAGTCTTGCCTGATTTTTGTCGTGTGCCACGCCGGAGACTACTATTTTTTCCATCTCTTCGTCCTCCTTTGTTACTAAGGTTCCTGGATTAAATGTAAAGCTTGATAAGACCATAATTGGTACATTGTATTTCATGCCAAACTCAACAGAGCGTATCTGAAGCACCTTGGCGCCCAAGCTTGCAAGTTCCATCATTTCGCAGTAGCTAATTTTATCTAATTTTCTTGCGTCTTTTACGATTCGTGGGTCTGCTGTGTATATGCCATCAACATCGGTGTATATCTCGCACACATCGGCTTTTAGTGCTGCTGCTATTGCAACGGCTGTTGTATCTGAGCCGCCTCTTCCTAAGGTTGTTACATCGCCTGTTGTTTCACTGATTCCCTGAAAGCCTGCAACGATAACTATCTCTCCATTGTCTAAATGCTCAAATATCTTCTTTGCGTCTATGGACCTTATTCGTGCTTTTGTGTGTATCTCGTCTGTTACAATGCCACACTGTCTTCCTGTCATTGCAACGGCTTTTGCGCCTATCTCGTTCAATCTTATGGCAACAAGTGCGCTTGAGATTCTCTCGCCACTTGATAAAAGCAAATCCATCTCTCTTTCGCTTGGTCTTTTGGAGAGCTCTTTTGCCATCTTGATCAATTTATCTGTTTCGCCAGCCATTGCAGATACAATGGCGACTACCTTGTTGCCTTTTTCTGCCGTCTCTTTTATGTGCTGAGCTACAATTTTAATGCGTTCAATAGATCCAACGCTTGTTCCGCCGTATTTCTGAACAATCAAAGCCATCTTTAAATCCCCCCTAAATAAGGATTTCCCTTTTTCCCCTGTGATCGGGTTTTGATAGTATACCTTTTTTCTCCATTTGTTCAACAATTCTTGCTGCTTTATTATAACCTATTTTTAGTTTTCTTTGCAAATACGATATTGAAGGATTGCCGCCTTCTTTTATTACCCTTACGGCTTCTTCAAACATTGGGTCTAACTCTTCGTCATCGTCTGTTATTCCAACTATCTCCTTTGTTGCTTCGATAAGTTCTTCGTTGTATTCTGGCGATCCTTGCGATTTTACAAAGTCTGTTACCCTTTTTATCTCGTTATCGCTTATAAATGCGCCGTGTATTCTAACTAAGCTTGCAGCGCCGGGTTGCATAAACAGCATATCTCCCATACCGAGCAATGCTTCTGCACCCTGCTGGTCTAAGATTGTCCTTGAATCGACCTTCGATGTAACCTTAAATGAGATTCTTGCAGGGAAGTTTGCTTTGATTAAGCCTGTTATAACATCAACGCTTGGCCTTTGTGTTGCAACGATTAGATGGATTCCACTTGCCCTTGCCTTCTGAGCCAATCTTTCGATATACATCTCTACCTTTTTCCCGCTTGTCATCATTAAATCTGCAAGCTCATCGACAACGACAACAATGTATGGCATAGGTGGGTAATCTATACTGCCTGACCTTGCTTTTTTGTTGAAGCCTTCGATGTTTCTTACGCCTGTTTCGTTCATTATCTTGTATCGTGTCTCCATCTCATTTACCAAAGCACTTAAAGCTGCTGCTGCTTCTTTTGGGTCTGTAACAACAGGCATCATCATGTGCGGTATGCCGTCGTACATGGAAAGCTCTAAAATCTTTGGGTCAATCATAACAAACTTTACTTCCTTTGGCGTTGCCTTGTATAGAATGCTTACAATCATCGTATTAAGCGATACGCTTTTGCCTGAGCCTGTTGCACCGGCAATCAAAAGATGTGGCATTTTTGTTAAATCCGTTACAAACACATTGCCGACTGTATCCTTACCCAAGCCAAGTGTTAACTTGCTTGTTGAGTTCATAAAGGTTTTTGATGAGATAATCTCTTTCATATAAACGGTTTTTCTCTGTTTGTTTGATATCTCAATGCCGACAGCTGCCTTACCCGGAATTGGTGCTATGATTCTAACCGACATTGCTTCCATTGCTAAAGCTAAGTCGTTATAAAGATTGGCTATCTTGCTGATTTTTATGCCGGATCTGGGTCTGAATTCATACATCGTAACGACAGGACCTGGCTTTACGCCAACAACCTTGCCGTCAACACCAAAATGCTTTAGCTTTTCTTCTAACTTTCTTGCGCTTTCTTCTATCTCCTGTCTGTCAAACTCTTCATCGCCAATCTGTATCGGTTCATCCAATAGATCAATAGGTGGGAATGTATATCCGTCTTCTGTTTTTTTCTCGTGAGTTGTCTCTGTTTCGTTTTTTTTCTCTAAATATTCGGTATCTAT
>CAYTZD010000007.1:4844-23052 GCA_964442345.1 uncultured Hippea sp.
CGTTTTTTTTCTCTAAATATTCGGTATCTATCTCTATGGAGTGTTTCTCTTGTTGAGTGATTTTGTTATCTTGATTGGGTTCTGGTTCTTCTTTATCTGTTGTCTCTTCTATATCTATTGCTTCTTCTTCTGGTTTTTTAGGTGTCTCTTTTGGCTTTATAGGTTTTTTGTCGTTTTTTTTTACTTCGCCATTTTCTTTTTGTTTTGCCTTTGGAATGTATGATGATATTGTTGTAAAAAATTCCTTCTGTGCCACATACAAAACCACCAAAGAGAGTGGTAAAAAGATAATAAATGTGCCTATTTTGCCTAAGAAGAATATAACCGATTTACCAATCATATACCCTATACTGCCGCAGATAAAAAAGCCATGATTGATTAGATTTGTTCTATTTGCTGAGATGGCAGCATAAAGGATAATGTCAAAAAGCACAAGAAAGAGAAAGGAGAATAGAATGCTGCGTGTGTATTTTAGTGGACTTTTTGCGTATGAGAATGTGCTTAATCCTATGAAAATGGGTATAAGAAAGGCTGAAATGCCGAATCTATTTAGAAGAAAAAACGAAAGCTTAGCACCAAAAAGGCCAATAAAATTTTTTATATTCTGGTATGGATAAAAGATGTCAGAGAAGTGATACGATGCAACAGCCAAAGCTATAATAAGTGCAACAAATAGATTAAGCCACGCAAAGGGTTTTAGCTTTTTCATTTAGATCTCCATTATTATTGGTAATACCATAGGACTTCTCATAAGCTTTTTGTGTAAAAATTTGTTCATCGCTTTTCTGATCTTTTTCTTTATCTCGTATGCGTCTGTTCTTAGGTCTATATTGCTTTGATTTATCAGATTTTTTACCATCATTGTGGCTTCGTGTAAAAGCTTCTGGGATTTTTCTTCATACAACAGTCCCTTTGTTATGATCTCTGGGTTGCTTAAAAGTTCGCCTGTTGTGTTGCTTACTGTTACGATAACAACGACAAACCCGTCAGTTGATAGTTTTATTCTGTCTCTGATTACAACATCTTCAACATCACCAACACCTTTGCCATCGACGAATACCCTGCCTGTTCTTATCTTTCCGTCAACTTTAATACTGTCTTTTGTTATTTTGAGTATGTCGCCGTTGTCTATGTTGAATATGTTTTGCGGTTTTATGCCCAATTCTTGGGCTATCTTTGCATGCTGTTTTCTCATCATGTATTCGCCGTGTATAGGCATAAAGTATTCTGGCCTTACCATGTTTATCATAAGCTTTAGCTCTTCTTCTGATGCATGGCCAGATACATGCACATTTGAATTGCCTTCATAGAAGACATCTGCGCCCTTTCTTGAGAGTGCGTTTATAACCTTTAGGATAGCCCTTTCATTACCCGGTATTGCTTTGGCAGAGATAACGACCGTGTCTGTTGGTTTTATCTTGATTTTTTTGTGTTCTCCCAATGCTATGCGAGATAGTCCACTCATCGGTTCGCCTTGAGAACCTGTTGTTACGATAATAATCTCCTTGTCGGGATATTTTGATATATCATCTTCTTTTATTAAGACATTTTCTGGAACCTTCAGATAGCCAAGTTCCATAGCTATTGTTGCGTTTTGCACCATACTTTTTCCTGTTATGCAGACCTTTCTGTTTGTCTCAACGGCTGTATTTATAACCTGTTGGATTCTATGGATGTTTGATGCAAATGTTACAAGCAGGATTCTGCCTTTGGCATTTGAGAATATATCGAAAAATCCCTTTTTTATCTCTTTCTCTGATCCTGTAAATCCCTTGGATGTGGCATTTGTGCTATCGCTTAAAAGCAGTTTTACACCACGCGAGCCATACTCTGAAAATTTAAGCATATCAAACGGCTTGCCATCAACAGGTGTCTGGTCTATCTTGAAGTCTCCCGTATGTACAATAACGCCTACATCCGTTGTTATGGCAAAACCGACACCGTCAACAATTGAATGCGTTGTTCTGATTGGTTCTATCTCAAAATCGCCAATTGTAAACTTCTTCGATGGTTCTATCTCGACCATCTCTATGTTTGTTAAATTAAATTCCTTTAGTTTTGCCTTTACAAGGCCAAGTGTTAATTTTGTGCCATAGATAGGCACTTTTACATTCTGAAGCAGGTATGGGATTGCGCCAACATGGTCTTCGTGTGCATGTGTTAGAACTAAGGCTTTGAATTTATCTTTATTTTCGTAAATGTATGTGAAGTCTGGTATTACGATGTCAACGCCCAGCATATCTTCTTCTGGGAACATTAAACCTGCATCTATCAGGATTAAGTCGTTTTCTGTCTCAAAGACTGTTGAGTTTATACCTATCTCGTCTAATCCACCAAGTGCTATGACTTTTACGAATTCTGCCATTGTCTTCTCCAGAGATAATAGATTTCATCCAAACTTAAATCGGATGGTCTTTTATGTGCAAACCCTTCTTCAACAGAGAAGGGTTTTAGGTTATTTTTAATAGTTTTTCTTGGGTGTGAAAATAGTTTGTCGATAAACTTGAAGAAACTGTTGTCTATTTGATAGGCGCTCTTTTTTCTTTTGAATTCAACAACGCTTGATACAACCTTTGGTTTTGGCTTAAACGAGCCAGCAGAGACATTAAATAGCCTTACCGTATCGTAATAAAGCTGACACAAAACGCTAAACTTCGAAAAATCCCTTGTTTGTGGCTTTGCCACTATGGTGTCTGCGACCTCTTTCTGAACCATAAAAACCATCTTTGGTATAAGGTTAAACTGCAAAACAAAATTCTTTATTATTGCCTTTGCTGCGTTGTATGGCAAATTGCCGCATATAACAGCTTCCCTTTTTATTTTGATATGCGCCGCATCTCCTCCTAACAGATAAAAATTTTTACCTTTAAATCGCTCCTTTAGATAACCGAAAAGCTCTCTGTCCAATTCAACACCGATGACTGTTCTGTTGTTGGTTAAAAGTTTTTCTGTCAGAGCTCCTTTACCAGGTCCAATCTCAATAATTAAAGGTGCACCTTCGCATCGTTTTGCTATTTTAAGGGCAACACCTTCGTTTATTAAGAAGTGCTGCCCGAACTGTTTCTTTGCTTCCATCGTGCCATTCTGTATGCCTGATTAACAGCTTCTGAAAAGCTTTTATGGCTTGCTATAAATCTGCCTGCTATGTCAAAGGCTGTGCCGTGATCTGGAGATGTTCTTATTATTGGTATGCCGAGTGTGATATTTACGCTTGTATCGAAGTATAATGCCTTTAAGGCACTTAATCCCTGATCGTGATACATACTTATAAAGCAGTCGTAAATATTGCGTTTGTCTTTGACAAATATGGTATCGGCTGAGAATGTGCCTTCAACATCTATTCCTTCGCTTTGAGCCTGTCTTATTGCAGGCATTATCTCTTTGGCTTCTTCATCACCTAAAAGTCCACCTTCTGAATTATGTGGATTTAGGCTTGCCACAGCAATCTTTGGCTGCTTTAAGCCATACCACTTCTTTAGGTCGTTATTTACTATCTTTATCGTTTTATAGACACGCTCTTTTGTTACTAATCTGGGAACTTCCCTTAATGGAACATGTGTCGTTACAAGTGCGATTCTAAAGCGCTTTGCTGCAAGCATCATTACATACTCTTTTGTGTTTGTAAGTTCTGCCAGAACTTCCGTATGGCCTGCGTATTTGTGGCCTGCAAGGTTTATCGCTTCTTTGCTGAAGGGTGCCGTTATTATGGCATTTACATAATCCTTTTTTGTTGCTTCAACGCCTTCAACAAAACTTTTGAAAGCTATATCTCCACATGCTGCGCTAATTTGGCCAACTTTTAGCTCATCAATGTTGAAATTGTCCACTTCAACGATATTAATCTCTCCATCCTTATATGAGCTTTTTATGGATTCTGCATCCTTTATCAAGTTTATCTGCATGGCAAGGTTGAATTTATCAAGATAGTATTCAAAGACTGCACTTGAGCCGAATATGACAAGCTTGTGTTTGGAACTTGGTTTGTATATTAAGTGTTTTAAAATCACTTCAGGGCCTATGCCTGCAGGATCTCCCATACTAACGCCTAATAGTGGTTTATTCATAATACTCCTCGCTAATTGTAGTGTAATAGTTTTTAGCTAAGGATTTTGGTGTGCCTTTTTGTGGTAAATCTTCAACCTTGTATTTTACCTTTTTCTGCTTAAAGTATATCTCTATCTCATCGCCTATTTTCACTTCATAGGATGCCTTTGCTTTTTTTGAATTCACGAATACGAAACCTTCATCGCACATCTGCTTGGCAGATGTTCTGCGTTTTATTATTCTTGATTCCTTTAGGAACTGATCCAATCTCATTTTAGATAGATCTCGATATCACTTCTTGCCTTAACAAGTTTTAGCCAGCTTTTTAGCTTTGAATTTATGCGCTTATCTATAAGGATGTTTCTTATCTGTCTGTCTATGTCAGCACCTTCTTTTATCTCTATAAGCCTTACGATGTAAAATTTGCCTTCGGATTCTATGATGTTTGTGTATTCACCATTTTTTAGACTCAAAATTTTATTTTGAAGGTATGGATTTAAAGCGGCGATGGGAACATCCCTTGTTTTATCTTTTGTTAGAGAGTATTTCTCAAGAAGCTTATCAAAATCTTCACCCTTCTTTAGAAGTTTATAGACCGTCTGAGCCTTTTTTAGACTATCTAAGGTAATGATGCTTAACACAGCTATCTTGCTTGAGCTTGCAAGCTCTTCTTTGTGGAGCTTGTAATAGTTTTCTATATCCTGCTTGCTTATTTTTACTGAAGGCAGAAACACCTTTCTTGCAAATTTTATTCTGTAAAGCAGAAGTTTTATGCCTTCCTTGTAATAGTCAAGGTCTATGCCGCTATCTTTTATCTTATTGATAAAATCGTCCAATGTTAGATTGTTTCTTGCTGCAAGGTTTTCCATGTATTTTTCTACTTCTTCGTCGCTTATCGTTATACCAACATTTTCTGCATACTCTCTTATTATATAGTCGTCTATTACCCGATTCAGTAATTCCTGTGGGCTTTTTGCATTGTAAAAACCAGCTATGCTTTTAAGTTCGTATAGGGTTATCGGTTTACCGTCAACGGTTGCCACAATCTTGTTAATCAGTGTAGCTGCATTAAGCATGCCTGTTAGTCCAAAGAGTATGATAATCACACTTACCAGTATCTTTTTCATTTTCTTCTCTCCATTCTTATTTCTGTTTCTGCACTCAAAATCACACATTATCAAACATAACTATACAAAAAAAACGATTTTTAGCAAGAAGTTTCTTGAAAAGGAAGGATGTTTTATATATCTTTTAGCGTGCAGGGAGGTAATTAAGATGTACGATTGCATCGAAGCGATAAAACAGAAGAAGCTAAAGAAGATAAACGGCGAGACCTTCTTGGTCTCTGAGAAACACATTTTAAGGGCTCGCAATGGCGATGAGTATGTTGGCTTAAAGCTTAAAGACAGAAGCGGGATTATTGATGCCAAAATCTGGAACAACCTATTACATTTGAAGGATAGGTTTGAAGCTGGTGATTTTGTTAAGATTACAGGTGAGAGCAACTATTATAACGACAACTGGCAGGTGATTATAAAGGATTTAGAAAAGATAGACGAAGACAAGGTGGATAAGAAGGCATTTTTACCATCGACGCAGAAGGATGTAAGTAAATTGCAGGATGAACTGTTTGGTCTTATAGATTCTGTTAAGCATCCAGGTTTAAAAAAGCTGCTTGAAGAGATATTCACAGATGAAGAGTTCTTTGAGCGTTTCAGTCATGCGCCAGCGGCAAAGACGATGCACCATGCCTATGTTGGTGGTTTAATAGAGCATACCGTATCTGTTGGAAAATTGGCAAGCCAGATTGCTTCTGCTTATAATGATATAGACAGGGATCTGCTTGTAAGCTGTGCGCTTCTGCACGATATAGGAAAGGTGTACGAACTTGATCCGATGACATTTAACTATACAACAGAAGGCAAGCTTATAGGACATATCGTCATAGGATACACAATAGTGCACGACAAGATAAAATCATTGGGTCTTTTAACAGAAGAAAAAGAGATGCTGCTTCTGCACTGCATTCTATCACATCACGGAGAATATGAATACGGATCGCCTAAGAAACCAAAGACAAAAGAAGCGGTGCTTATGAATATGATAGATATGCTGGATTCAAGAATGCAACCTGTATCTGATGTCAAGGTTGATGAGAATAGCGGTTGGAGTGATTTAGTAAGAATCATAGGAAAGGCGATATATGCACCAAAGAAGTCAAAAGAGCTCCTTTAGATATATAGCATTTGAAGGTATTGATGGATCTGGTAAGACGACACAGGCAAAGCTGTTTGTGGAATTTTTAAAAAAAGAAGGCAAAAGCGTCTTTTTTGTTAAAGAACCCTACGATGAAAGGTTAAGGGAACTTTTGCTTTATGAGAAGTTTAGCAGCAAGGCAAAACTGTTTATGTTTTTGGCAGATAGAAGCGAACTTGCAAAGATGATTTCTGCTAAATTAAAAGACTGTATTGTTGTAAGTGATAGAAGCTTTTGCTCTACGCTTGCTTATCAGGGATATGGAGATGGTATGGATGTTGAGTTTCTCTATGATGTAAATATGTTTGCTTTGGATGATTTAAAGCCAGATCTTGTATTCTGTATAGATATACCAGTTGAGATTATGCATAATCGTATAAAAAGTAAAGATTCTATTGAATCGAAGGGCGATGATTTCTTTAGAAGGGTTAGGGATGGTTATCTGAAGTTGGGAAAGTTTTGTGAAAATTACTTTGTTGTCGATGGTTGCAGGGAAGAAGAGAAGGTTTTTGAAGAGATTGTGGGTATATGGAAGGATTTGATAGATTCTCAAGCTTTATCTTGAAAAACGCAGATATTGACGATGCCATAGGGTTTCTTAGAAAGCTTGGTGTTAGTGATGAGAATATTATACATTTTGAGAAGTTGAGAATAGACGATGTAAGGAGAATAAAAGATATCAGCGAAGTAAGGCACGACGAAAAGATTGCGTTTGTATTTGGTGATGTTGGTTTTGATGCGCAAAATGCACTGCTTAAATTAACAGAAGAACCGCCACAGAATACATTTTTTGTCTTTTATAAGCCAGATAACATACTTGAGACGATATACTCTCGCTGTCAGGTTGTATCCTTAGAGAAAAAGAGAACGGGTCTTGATAAAAAATTCATAGATGCCTTAAATGGCGATGATGGAATGTTGTTAAAACTTCTGCTTTCTTATGAATCGTTTTCAAAGGAAGAGTTGCTCTCTTTTCTTGATGAACTTCTCTTCTATCTTTCTCAAAACGGTATGGCAAGTAAAGCAGAAAAGGTTATTGATTTTCTAAAGACGCTTAGGGAATTTAATTTAAACAAAAGGCTTTTGCTTTTTAATATATATCTCACACTGCGGGGTGAACATGAAAATAGCTATTGTTGAGTTTATGAGGGTTGGTCAGTTATATCCTTACACATACGAAGGAGATTTAAAGGTAGGCGATAGGGTTATTGCAGAATACGAGCGCGGCGTTGCTTTGGGTAAAGTGGTTAAAATTCATGAAGCAGACTATATAGAAGACGATATAAGGCCAATAATAAGAAAGGCTACAGAAGAAGATTTCAGGATATACGAAGAGAATAAAGAATTAGCCAAAGAAGCGTTTAAGGTTTGCAAAAAGGAGATAGAAGAGTTTCAGCTTAATATGAAGCTTGTCAAAGTCGAGTATATGATGGATAGGAAAAAGATAGTATTCTACTTTACATCGCCTACGCGTGTTGATTTCAGGGCTTTGGTTAAAAGACTTGCATCTATTTTTAAGACAAGAATAGAGATGCGTCAGATTGGTGTAAGGGATGAAGCAAGGATGCTTGGTGGTCTTGGTCTGTGTGGTGATGAATTGTGCTGTGCGCGTTTTTTGAGAACCTTTAATCCTGTTTCTATGAAGATGACAAAGCAGCAAAATTTGAATATAAATGTTAAGAAGATCTCTGGCGCTTGCGGAAGATTGATGTGCTGTTTGTGGTATGAGCATGAAATGTACGAAGAGTTTTTAAAGATGGCACCGCCAATGGACTCTTTGGCTAAGGCAGGTGATGTGGAAGGTAAGGTTGTATATATTAATCCTATCAAGAAGACGGTTATCTTAAGAACCCAGGAAGGTTTGATGGTTGAAGTGGGTGCTTTTGATGTTGAAGTGATTGAAGCACCAGAGACTATAGAAGAGAATAACAATAAAGAGATGGAAGGAGAAGAGAGATGAAAAAATACTACATAACAACGCCGATTTACTATGTTAATGATGTGCCACACATCGGACATTCATACACCACGCTGGCTGCTGATACACTTGCAAGATACAGAAGATTGCTTGGAGATGATGTATTTTTCTTAACAGGCACCGATGAGCACGGACAGAAGATTCAGAAGGCTGCAAAGGAGATAGGTTTAACACCCAAGCAGCTTGCCGATAAGGTTGTTGAAAACTTTAAAAAATTATGGAAGAAGCTGGATATAACAAACGATGCTTTTATAAGGACAACAGACGAGTATCACAAAAAGTGCGTTCAGGAAGCATTTGAATATATCTACAAAAAGGGTGATATATACAAAGGCGAATACGAAGGCTGGTACTGTATCCCGTGTGAGAGCTATTACTCAGAGATTGAGATAGGAGAAGACAAAACCTGTCCCGTCTGTGGCAGAAAACTTGACCTTGTAAAGGAAGAGAGCTATTTCTTTAAACTTTCTGCTTATCAGGATAAGTTGCTTGATTTTTATGAGAAGAACCCGGATTTTGTTATTCCAGAGACCCGTTATAACGAGATAAAAAGCTTTGTTAAGATGGGTCTAAAGGATTTAAGCATCACAAGGACATCGTTTGATTGGGGCATTCCCGTTCCGTTTGATGATAAGCATGTTGTGTATGTCTGGTTTGATGCACTTTTGAATTATGTCAGTGCAATAGGCTGCAGAAAGAATGAATTTGACAATATCTGGCCAGCTGATGTTCATTTTGTTGGTAAGGATATTTTAAGATTCCACGCGGTATATTGGCCTGCATTCTTGATGGCTTTGGATTTGCCGTTGCCTAAGCATGTGGTTGCTCACGGCTGGTGGACTGTTGATGGCAAAAAGATGAGCAAATCCTTAGGCAATGTTGTTGACCCAAACGAGATGATAGAGAAATACCCAAGAGATGCTTATAGATATTTTCTTTTAAGGAATGTGCCGTTTGGTCTGGATGGTGATTTTTCCGAAAGGGAGCTAATCGAAAGGATAAACTCTGACCTTGTAAATGATTTTGGCAATCTTCTAAACAGAAGTTTAACAATGATGGAGAAGTATTCAGCTGGCAAAATAAAAAGGCCGCAGGCTATATCTGATGAGACTTTGAGAAGTCTTGCATCTGAAACATTTGAAAAGGTAAAAAAACATCTTGATGTTTTCAGATTTGATGAAGCGCTAATTGACATCTTTGACTTTATTAAGGCTGCAAACAAGTATATAACCGTAAAAGAACCGTGGACTCTTAAAAAGCAAGGTAAGGAAGATGAGCTTGGCGAAGTCTTGTATATGCTGTATGCGTCGCTTAAGTTTATAGCAGGTATTATAAGGCCATTTTTACCGGATGCTGCAGCTAAAATGAGTCAGATGCTTGGCATAAGAGATGACGAAAAGATCGATTACTACTTAGATTTCTACAATATTGACGAAGCAGAGATTAAAAGAAGTGGCATTCTCTTTGAAAGAATAGAGCAGAAGGAGAAAAAAGAGAAAAAAGAAGAAAAAGAGAAAAGAATCTCCATAGATGAGTTTTTCAATGTTCAGCTTAAGGTTGCAAAGGTATTGGAAGCAGAAGCAGTTGAAAAATCCAAAAAATTGCTTAAACTAAAGATAGATATAGGTGAAGAAAAACCAAGAACCTTAGTTGCAGGTTTGAAGGAATTTTATAAACCTGAAGAGCTTGTAGGTAAATACATCATTGTGGTGGCTAACCTAAAACCTGCAAAACTGATGGGTATTGAATCAAACGGTATGTTGCTTGCAGCTAAGGATGGCGAGAATTTGGCTTTACTTACGGTTGAGAAACCTGTTAAACCAGGTGCTTCAATTAGTTAACAAGAAAGGAGTGGCGGCATGAATGTATCTGCAACTGCCGCTAATCCTGTTTTACACTATAAGTTGGATCCAGGCGAGTGGGGTTCTTCTGCGCCAGCAACCGCCGCGACATCCATAATGCGTGTAGCAACACATGAGTCGGCTAATATTCAGCGCTTTGAGAAAGAAGCCTTAAAAAAAGGCTGTTATGTTGTTGCTAAGGATTTATATCTCAATCTAAGCCAAGATGGTATGTATCTTGCAGCAACAAGCGGCAGGTCAGAAGCTTTAACATACTGCCCAAGAAAAGCCAAAGAAGAGCATCTAAAAGGCAATCTTGGGAGTATGTTAAACAGTAAGCTTAACCAGTATCAGAAAGAACAGCTTAATTTGGACTTAATGGTAAAAACAGCAAAGAGTGATGCAGAGAAATCAATCTATGAAAACAAACTCAAGCAGATAGAAGATAGGAAATTGAGACTTCAACAGGAAAAACTAAAGCTTTACACAGAGATTACATTGCTTTTGGCTCAAAACCTACCTATAAATCCTGACATGATAAATGTTGATCTGCTGGTTTAAAAAGAATAAGGGAGCTTTTTAGCTCCCTTTAGTTGTTTTTCTTCTTGCCGAGATAGGCTTCCTGTATCTTTGGTGAGTTCATTAACTCTTCCGATGTGCCTTCTGCAACAATCTTGCCAACTTCTAAAACATATGCCCTATCTGCAAGCTTTAATGCTGCCTTTGCATTTTGCTCAACAAGGAGAATCGTAACGCCGTTTTGTTTTATCTGTCTTATCGTGTCGAATATAGTTTTAACAAGTACGGGTGCCAATCCTAAGCTTGGCTCATCTAAAAGCAGCATCTCAGGTTCTGCCATCAAAGCCCTTCCGATTGCAAGCATCTGCTGTTCACCGCCGGATAGGGTTCCTGCAAGCTGTGTTTTTCTCTCCTTTAATCGTGGAAACAGCTCATAGATCCATTCTAAGGTTGCTGTGCTTGGCTTTGGTTTTGTGTATGCACCAAGCATGAGATTCTCTTCAACTGTCAATGTGCCAAATACCCTTCTGCCTTCGGGTGATTGGCTTATCCCAAGACCAACAATCTTGTGTGCAGGAAGGCTTGTAAGTTCGATGTTTTTATATCGTATGCTGCCAGATTTTGCCTTTATAAGTCCACTTATGGCTCTTAGAGTTGTTGTTTTTCCTGCACCATTTGCACCCAGGATTGTAATTAACTCTCCCTTGTTTACATGAAACGATATGCCTTTTACAGCTTCGATGCTTCCGTATGAGACGACAAGGTCTTCAACGATTAGTAATTTTTCGCTCATTCTTCTTCCTCTTTACCTAAGTAAGCTTCGATAACCTTTGGGTTGTTTTGTATCTCTTCAGGTTTGCCTTCTGCTATCTTTTTACCAAAGTTGAGAACGCTGATGTATTCTGTGATACTCATAACAAGATCCATGTTGTGCTCAATCAGAAGAATTGTAATGCCCATATCCCTAATCTTCTTGATTGTCTCAACAAGTTCGAGTCTCTCTTTGTCGTTTAGTCCTGCTGCAGGCTCATCCAGTATCAACAGTTCTGGTTCTGTTGCCAATGCCCTTGCCATCTCTATCTTTCTTTGAATGCCGTAAGGCTGACTGCCTGCTGGCATTTTGGCAAGGTGGGTAAGTCCAAACAGATCCATGTACTCTTTTACCTTTAGCCAGTTCTCCTTTTCGTCTTTGTAATAGAATGGCGTATGAATTATGCCATGCCACCACTTCTGTCTGCTTCTGAAGTGCCTTCCAGACATGATATTTTCTGCAACACTCATATCACCAAAGAGCCTTATTGTCTGAAAGGTTCTTACTATTCCCATATTTGCTATTCTGTGCGGCGACAAACCTGTGATGTCCTTGCCGTTGAATATGATTTTGCCTTTTTCTGGTTTGTAAACACCTGTTATGCAGTTGAATACGGTGGTTTTTCCTGCGCCGTTTGGTCCTATTATGCCGTAGATCATTCCCTTTTCTATGGAGAGACTCAACGAGTCAACCGCAACAAGACCGCCAAATATCTTTGTTATCTGTTGTAATTCTAATAGTGCCATTTTACTGTTCCTTGGTTAAGAAATTTGGGATTCTTCCGAATTTTACAGGCCAGATGCCTTTAGGTCTAAATATCATGATAAGTATCATCGCAACACCGAATACGAGATAGCGTGCTTCTGCAAACTGCCTGAATATCTCAGGAACGACAAACATAAAGAATGTTCCAAGAAGAACGCCTGGAATTGAAGATGGTCCACCGACCAGCACGATTGTAAAGAACAGAACAGATTGGAGAAAATCAAATGCGTCTGGACTTACAGCAGAGAACTGAAGCGTAAACACAACACCTGCCAATCCTGCAATTGCTGCACTTAAAGCAAAAGCGTATAGTCTATAAAACTTTGTGTTGATACCTATACACTCGCTTGCCAAAGAATCTAAATTTAAATAGTGCAAAGCCCTTCCGGGTTTGCTTGTCTCAAGATTGTGAATAATGATTAGAGTGAGTATTAAGATAAATAGAGCAAGAAAATATATTGAATTCTGAGATGTGAATGTGAATCCTAAAATCTTTAGTGGTTCTACACCAAATATGCCGTTTGGGCCGCCTGTTATGCCAAATACATTGTTTTTCAATGCTTGAATAAAGACTATGTTGAAGCCGATAGTCGTAACAAGCAGATAATCGCCACGCAGATGAATTATAGGAGCAGCCAAAAGAACGCTTGCTATGGTTGGTAAGATTATAGCTATTGGAATTGTGGCTAAGATAGGCCACCCAAATTGCATATTCAGAATAGCAGTTGCGTAGGCTCCAAGTCCAAAGAATATGGCATGTCCCATATCGAACATGCCTGCTCTACCAAGAACAATATCTTGGCTTAAAGCAACAGTTGAGTATATGAGAAATGTTGTCATTACAGAGACCCAGTTGGAATTTAGTCCAAATGGCAAAATAGCAAGGATGAGAAGAAAAATTCCGTAGGAAAGCGCTTTTTTTGTATCCATCATACTTTCTCCGCTACTCTCTCTCCGAGAATTCCTGTAGGCCTGATAATCATTATCACTATTAGAAGAACATAGGTTAAAGCCAAAGACCAGCTACTTGATAGGTATCCTGAGATTAAGGCGTTGAATATTCCAAGCAACATGCCACCCAGCATCGCACCGGGTATATTTCCAATTCCACCAATAATTGCAGCGACAAATGCATTAAGACCGTAAATCCAACCCATGTTGAATGTTATGCCACGATAGTACATGCCTATGAATAGACCGCCAACGGCACCCAAAGCTGAGCCTATAATAAATGTTGTAACTATAACGCGATCTACATCGATACCCATTAATCTTGCTGCATCTTGGTCTATTGCACAGGCTCTCATGGCTGTTCCAAGTTTTGTTTTGTTAACGAAGAAATAAAGGCCAATCATCAAGATGAACGAGATTATCAAAACCAGTATTTGCATCAAGTTAACATAAACGCCGCCTAAATCATAATTTACATTTGGGATGACATTTGCAGGGTATATCTTTGGCATTGGTCCCCAGATAAGCATTATGCCGTTTTCTATGATAAGTGATGCACCCAAAGCAGAAACAACAGCGCTTAAGCGCGGTGCTTTTCTTAATGGCCTATAGGCTGTTCTTTCCAGTATTACACCAGCTGCTGCTATAACGACCATTGTTGCAAGGAATGTGATAATAATCAAAGCAGCAGGAGACAAAGCCCCTGCTAACTGCATCATTATTACAAGTCCTATGTAAGCACTTAAAGCAACAAGGTCTCCGTGTGCGAAGTTTATCAGTTTAAGCACGCCGTAAACCATTGTATAACCTAACGCCACAAGTGCGTAAATGCTTCCAATGGTTAAACCGTTTACAAGCTGCTGAAGAAAAATCTCCATAAGCTATTCCTCTTACTTCTCTTTGTAAACGATATGATATTTCAGATCTTTGCCGATTCTATAAGCCATATATGCGCTTCCAATTCTCTCGCCGTTTGGTGCAAAACTTATAGGACCTGTTATGCCTGGGAAGTCTTTAAGCTCGTTGTGTAAATAGTCAGCGATTTTCTTTGTGTCAAGCGATTTTGTCTGCTGGATCGCATAGAGTATTACCCTTAATCCATCAACATTGAAAAGTGTCCAGATGCTTGCAGGATTCTCATGGTATGTCTCTTTGTATGCCTTTAAGAACTCTTTTGCTGCAGGATATGGAAGCATCTCTGGAAGTGGAACATTGATTAGATATGAGCCAACAGCAGCCTTGCCTGCAAGTTTTAAGAATTCTGGGTTATCGTTGGAGTCGCCACCGACAAAGTCAGCTTTAATTCCAAGCTGAACCATCTGAGCCCTTATAAGACCGCCGTCTGTGTAATAACCGCCAAAGTAGATTACATCAGGATGATAGGATTTAATCTTGGTTAAAATAGGTGTAAAGTTTTGAGCGCCAGATGTTATTTTGCCCTGATATACAATGTTGCCGCCGAGTTTCTTAATCTCTTTTGCTACGGCGTTTGTTAGATTAACAGAGAATGTGGAATAATCAGAGATCAAAGCAATCCTTTTATAATGCTGTTTCTTTAAGAAGAATTCAGCTGTAAATTTTGCTTCTGCAGAGTTAGGAGATGAGTTTCTAAAGAATGTCCAGTATCCGTGCTTTACAAGTGTGTCGCTTGTTCCGTCAGATGTTTGAAGGACACCAGCTCTGTAATAGATTGGTTCTGCGGCTTCTGTGCATGTGGAAGTGTAAGAACCAATTACTGCAATTACGCCAGCATCAACAAGTTTTCTTGCGCATATCGCAGCCTTAACTGCTTTTCCTTCATCGTCGCATGTAACAACTTCAAGTTTTTTACCCAAGATACCGCCTTTTTCGTTGACCTGTTTGACAACCAACCTTACAGCCTTGTCGATGGACTGGCCTTCGCTTGCAAATTTACCCGTGATGGGAGCTTGAACGCCAATCTTGATGACGCCTTCAGCCATCGCTGAAAAGCTAAACAGGATAGCCACCAAAAGCGCCACCACTGCAGCTAAACTCGTGCGCTTCATACAGCACCTCCTTAAAAAATTAATTGTTTGTAAAGTTTCCACCTTCCCCTTTTAATTATAGGTATTTTTTAAATTAAATCAAATAATTTTTTTCATATATCGAAACACTGTTTTAAATAGTTAAAAGTTGTTTAATTTAGGTCCTTTAAAGAAAGTTGACATAAAAAAACTAAGTGCTATGCTTTAGTCAAAAATTTGCAGGAGGGTAAAATGGATATTCAGTACAACCTAAAACCAAAATCAGAAAGAAGAACAGAAGCTTTTAAACCAGAGAAAACCCTGCCTTTTGGTCTTTTAAGAACAGATCATATGTTTATTATGGATTATGAAGATGGTCAGTGGGTTAATCCACGCATAGTGCCTTATTCTCCTATTGAGTTATCACCCGGTGCAATTGTTTTACATTATGCGCAGGCTATATTTGAAGGCGCAAAGGCATTTATGCATGATGATAACGAGATTTATACATTCAGGATTGACAAAAACGCAAAGAGAATGAATAAGTCCGCTGAAATATTGTGTATGCCGCAGGTGCCAGAAGAGATGCAGATAGAAGCAATACATGCTTTAATTGATGTTGATAGACTTTGGTTTCCAATTCAAGAAGGTGCATCTTTATACATAAGGCCATTTATGTTTGCAACAGAAGATTCTCTTGGTGTCCATCCAAGTTCAACCTATAAGTTTATGGTTATACTATCGCCCAGCGGACCGTACTATCCAAAAGGATTTACAGAACCGATAAGGTTGTTGATAACCAAGAGATTCCATAGGGTGCCACCCGGTGGAACAGGCGCTGCTAAAGCCGCAGGCAATTATGCTGCATCTTTGCAGGTTGCCGAGTTTGCCAAAAAGTTTAAAGCAACGCAGGTTTTGTATCTTGACACAACCAACACATACATAGAAGAAGCTGGCACCATGAACCACTATCACATTATGAAAGATGGAACAGTGGTTATACCAGAATTTACCGATACAATTTTAAGGTCTATAACAAGCGAAAGTGTGATGGAATTATCCGACAGAATGGGCATAAAAACAAGACAGGAAAGAATCAAGGTTGATGAATTCATAGAAGGAATAAAATCCGGTGATATAATAGAAGCCGGTGGATTTGGAACGGCTGCAGTTGTTTCTCCTGTTGGTGAATATGTATTTGAAGATGGAAGTATAATTACGGTAAATGACAACAAGATAGGCGAGATAACCAAAAAGATTTATGAATATTACACAGGCGTTCAGACAGGCAAAATCGAAGCACCAGAAGGCTGGCTAAAGAAGGTAGAGAAAAGAGTATGAAGGTCGCATTAGTTGAGTTTTTGAACGCCGTTCCGCTTTATTATGCTTTAAAGAAAAATATAGTTGAAAATGATTTTGAGTTTGTATCAGCCGTGCCAAGTGAGTGTGCACGGCTGCTTTTTGCAAAAAAGGTTGATGTTAGCAATGCATCAATTGTTGAGTATGTGAATTCTGAAGATTATCTGCTTCTGCCGGATGGTTGTATCTCAACAGCAAGCAGGGTAAAAAGTGTTGTTTTATTTTTAAAAAAGCCGCTAAAGCAGGTTAAGGTTGTAAAACTTGATAGGAATTCAAAGACATCCGTTGCCTTAACAAAGGTTCTCTTTCGTTTTAAGTATAATTTGTCGGTTGATTATGTGTGGGATGGTGAAGCAGATTGTGAGCTTGTGATAGGTGATAACGCTTTAAAAAGATTAAAGAAGTCAAATGAAGCAGTTGTTGACCTTGCAAAAGAGTGGTTTGAGATGACGGGTTTGCCGTTTGTGTTTGCTGCATGGATTACAAATAGAAAGCTATCAGCTGATACTGTTGAGAAGTTTATTCAAGCAAAAGAGACGGGAAAAAAGCTAATTAGTCAAATCTGTGATGAGTTTCTGCATTTAATAGACAAGAAAGAGTGTTTAAGTTATTTAACAAACAATATATCTTACGACTTGACGCCTGATAAAATTAAAGCAGTAAATGAATTCTTCAATCTTGCCTATAAGTGCGGTGCAATTGGCAACATTAGAAGTTTAAAATTTACTTAGGTGAAATCGATGGCATCTTGGTTAAGAGATATTTTGTATCGTCGCTTGAAAATTCAACACCCGCACCAACGAAGGCACTTCTTGTTTTTGAATTGAGTATCTCATCCACTCCTGCAAACAGATCAAAATGCCTAAGCCATTTGTATGTCAGCTGAAACTTTGCTTGAGCGTGTTCATCCCTTATATCGTTTTCATGATTGAAGTCAAAAATATCAAAGCTTGCCTTAAGATTATCGTTTAGTAGATAGTAATCAACACCTGCACCGAAGCGGGACTCTTCTATACCTGCTCTTAAAACAAGATCGTAATACCTTTTGCCCATCATTGCTGTGAATCTTGTTTTGGTGTCTGTGTTCTTTGGATGTTTGGTGTGCTCATAATCCTTCTGGCTTACTATTCCAATTCTGTAAAACTTATCAGGCATGGTGTATATGTCAACATATGCAATGCCTTTGTTGTATGAGTCTCTAAAGTTGTGCTGATTGGCTGCATAGATGTTTAAAGCTATCTGGTCGCCTCTTTTTAGATACTGCTTTATGCTTTTTAATGTCTCGTTTAGGTTGTTGTATGCTGCATCGTTGTTTACAAGTTTACCCAGTGTTCCTTTGCCTGTATCAATCTTTGTAAGTATGCTTTTTGCGCGTACAGAAGCATTGTCAACATTGTTGTAAAGACTTTCATCAACAAGCAGCTTGCCTAATGTTCCTTTGCCTTGCTTTAGATTTGCACTCATCAGATAGATGTTCTCAAGTGTAGTGTTCAATTTTTTCATTGCTTCCCTTGCTTCCGCAACGGCAGTTCTTACATCCTGCTTGTTGTTTTTGAGGATTTCAGCAAGCACTCTCATGGATTTGTTAAAATGCTCTATAGCTTGTTTGATGCCTTGTCTGTTCTCTTCTACTATTTCATTCAAACGAGAAGAGATGTTGCCTATCTCTTTAAGGGCTTTTGCTATGCTGTCTCTGTTT